>DATLVJ010000097.1:0-2180 GCA_035577585.1 Candidatus Limnocylindrales bacterium | reverse complement strand
AGCATAAAAGAATTGAGAATCCTTTGAAGGTTGGCTCCGCGTCTCATCGCGCCAGCCTCAGGTTGATTCGACGATATGCACCGCAAAATGTGGATGTGGTGGAAGCCGGCTGAGTGGCAACGTGTTGATAAGCTGAAAACGACTGTCATGCCTTTGGGGATAACTATTCTCTGGCATTATTTTGCTCCATGCTAGAATTGCTTCGTTCCGAAAATGTCGGGAAGAATTAACCTCGTACCGATCGAAGCCGACGCATTACTCTCAGCAATTCAAGCGCAAATTTATGCCAGAGAAGGCGCAGTTCCGGGCCAAGCGGGAGCGGTTCAATTCTTTGAGCCTTTGCATCGCGCGGGCTTCGCTCCGGAGGCGCCCTCGGAAGAAAATTTCCCTGAGCAAGACTATCTGCTGTCGAACCCGGACATTGCTGATGCCGTCAAGCGCGGCGAGTTCCGATCCGGATTCGAGCACTGGGTTCGGTGTGGGAAAGACGAGGGAAGATCGTTTCAGCCCTCCGAGTCTATTGAGCGCGAGTACCAGGAGTTAAATCCCGACGCACACGGCAGGCTCGAACGGCAGGGAATCCAGAAGCTTATGCCGCGGTTAATGGCCCATCTGAAAAGGCTGCGCTCCGAAATGCAGATCCGCTTCGCTCAAATTGGCGAGGCTCCGCCCAGCCCCGGTACTCTTCGTGCCGCCGTTGGAGGGCGGATTATTCAGATCCTTTGCAGCGTACTCTGGTGGTACACCCGATCCATATTGGCCTTAGGCGAAGTTGCGATGCGTGCGTTCCAAGAGCAGATTGCCGTCCTGGAGCACCTTGCGGCTTCACAGGAAGAGAATCATCAGAGGTTAGCGTCCATAGAGGAAGTAGTGAACGGCATTGCAACCCGCGTCGAACATGCCACGCAACAACATCAGCAATTTGAAGCCAGAATTGCCCAATTGGAGTCACGCCTTCGCTCTGCTACCGCATTGAGCGCAACGCTTGGCCCCGAAGTCGGGGCACGATTGGGGGATGACCCGGATCACAAACTCGACGCGTTGTACCTAGCCTTTGAGGACGCTTTCCGAGGACCGCGCGAGGAAATCAAGCGTCGGCAGTCCGTGTATCTTGAGTTTCTCAGAGAAGCGCAGGCGCCGATTCTCGACCTCGGCAGCGGCCGCGGGGAGTGGCTGGAGTTGCTTCGCGAAAACGAAATCACGGCGAAGGGAGTGGATTTCAACGCCGCCATGGTTGCGCAGTGCCGCGCCCTGGGCCTTGATGTTCAGCAGGGCGAAGCCCTGCCTTACCTTCGTTGTCTCCCGGACAATAGTTTGGGGATGATCACTTGTTTCCATATGATTGAGCACATTCCATTTGCCTCTGTCGTCTCCCTGCTTCAGGAGGCACTGAGAGTGCTCAGACCCGGCGGCGTGCTCATCATAGAGACACCCAATCCCAAGAACCTGATAGTTGCTTCCCAAGGCTTTTATCTGGACCCCACTCACCTAAAACCCTTACCGCCAGAGATGCTCCGGTTCTTCGCTGAGGCAATCGGGTTTTCGAACTGTCAAGTGCTCGAACTTCAACCAGGGCCGCTCCCGCCAGCTGACGAAAACCTCGCGATCTCCGGTCACCTTCATCAACTTCTCTACGGGCCACGAGATTATGGCCTTATCGGACGACGTCCTTGAATCCCATTTTGCCGCCACTCGACGAACCTGAGGGAGTGCCTCGGCCCAAGGTTACGATTATCCTACTCACGTGGAATGGCCTGAAGCATACGAAACGATGTCTTGAAACGCTGATTGCTAACACCCGGTTCCCGCATTTCGAAATCATCGTGGCTGATAACGGCAGTACGGACGGAACCCTGGAGTATCTGCGGACCCAGAACGCTATTACTCTCATTTCGAACGGAACCAATCTAGGTTTCGCAAAGGGCAATAACCGGGCACTTCTTGACGCTGACGCGCTGTCCGATATTGTGCTCTTGAATAATGACACTGAGATCTATCAGCCGGACTGGATCGAAAAAATGCAGGCTGTGGCCTTCAGTGCTCCAGATATCGGCATAGTGGGATGCCGCCTCGCTCATCCCGGAGGCAAGCTACAGCATGCAGGAACATTCATGCCACTCGAGTCTTTCTGGGGCCAGCAGTTGGGCGGAGGAGAGAAAGATATTAACCAGTACAGCAAT
>DATLVJ010000096.1:0-3493 GCA_035577585.1 Candidatus Limnocylindrales bacterium | reverse complement strand
TGAATAGTCCTGATGTTCTGAAGCAAGTGCTTACGAAATCGTGGGACCTCATAATCTCTGATTACGCCATGCCCCATTTCTCGGGTACCGACGCCCTCCTACTAATCAGACAGCTTGGATTGGAAACCCCTTTCATTTTTGTATCCGGAACCCTCGGAGAAGAAACTGCTGTGGAAGCGCTGAGGATGGGTGCGCAGGATTACCTGCTGAAAAACAATTTGAACAGGTTGATCCCCGCAGTTCGACGGGAGTTACGCGAAGCCAAAGAGCGAAAACAGCGGCGGCGCCTCGAGCACCAGGTTCACCAACTTCGACGATTTGAGGCTATCGGTCGCTTGGCAAGTGGCGTCGCTCATGATTTTAATAATGTCGTCGCCGCGATCATGGGCTGGGCGGAAATCGGATGCAGTGAAGCACCGCTGGATGGCTTGCTGCGGGATCGCTTCCTGAAAATCCGGCGGCAAGCGGAGCGTGCAGCGGCGCTCACTTGTCGATTGCTCGCTTTCGCGCGACAGCAACTTCTTCAGCCTCGTGAAACAAATGTGAACGAGTTGCTACGGGAGGAAGTCTCCCTTTTGAAAAGCGCCGTTGGCGAAATCCATACAATCGAGCTATATCTCGCGGATGACCTACTCGCGATTTGGGCCGATCCTGCCCAGATCGAACAGGTAATCATGAATCTTTGCCTCAATGCGCGAGACGCCATGCCCAATGGAGGACAACTGGCAATAACCACAGAAAATATCCTTATGAGTGAGGAACAGCAGCATATTCATGAAAATGCCCGCCCCGGTCGTTATGTCCACCTTCGTGTGTCTGACGAAGGCGTCGGAATCGATTCAGTCGCTCTCGATCAAATCTTTGAACCATTCTTTTCGACCAAAGAGGATGGCGACGGAAACGGGTTAGGCCTCACGACAGTCTATGGAATCGTCAAGCAACACAATGGTTTCATCGAGGTGGATTCAGTTAAGGGTAGTGGGACCACTATTCGGGTTTATTTGCCGGCCGCCGAGGCCGCAGAGCCGCCTCTACTCCAACCCCCGAAGGTTCAGCAACAAAAAGGCACAGAGACAATCCTAATCGCGGAGGATGACGATGACGTCCGGGAAACAACACGTCTCATTCTCGAGAACCTAGGTTACACAGTTTTCGAGGCGCGCAATGGATCGGAAGCCGTCGAGCTCTTCCTCCAGCTCAAGTCCTCAGTCGACTTGGTGTTGCTCGATATCATCATGCCTGGTCTCACTGGCCCCGAAGCCGCAGTCAGAATATCCGCCATCAATCCACAGCTCGCCTTCATTTTCGTTACCGGTTATGACATAGAACCCAAACTTCGTGGCCTCCGCACCATTAAGAAAGCATCGATCCTCCAAAAACCCTTCGACGCCGGCCAGCTGGCCCGCAAGGTGAGAGAAGTGTTAAACCGCAAGGCAACATAACAGAACTGCGCCTGGCCATAGATTTCCCATTCTTGGCCTTATCAAACAGCCGATCGTTACACATTCATCCAAATCACGCTTGGCGTATCCGGACGATTTCACTTAGGTTCGTCCCCTTCTTCGGGTCGTAAGAATTGTCTTTGTCAGATGAAGAACTAAAGCCCGGTCGTTTCGATCGAGTTTTGCGAGACATTTCTGCATCTCGGAGAGATAACGGTGAGCCAGCCCGCGCGGTCCCCGTCGCCCTGATGGCATTTCTAGGTGCCGGAGTTCCTCAGGTATCTTTGGCGGCGCCTCGCCTTCATAGAATAGTTGGTACATGGGAATATTCAGAGCGCGTGCCCACTTCTCCAGCGTATCGATGGCTGGTACGGTGTGCCCGTTTTCTACTCGAGACACGTAGCAACGGAGGAGTCCTGAGAGATTCTCGATGTCACCTTGGGACAACCTCTTGGCCTCCCGAATGGCGCGCAGACGATCCCCAATCATCATGGCGGGTTCTCCTTTCCTCAATGTCTCTCCTCCAACCTTTCCGACCAGCTCGGTCCGCATCATACACGGAGTTATCCGAAGTAGTAATTCCATCTTTCATTTTTTCTCTCAGGAGGAAGTAGCGCTATTGTCGCCGCGCGGCCCGTGTCCGGGATCGTGGGAAAACGACCACTTGCAGCCACGCGTGCTCTGGTCGAGGGTTCCTTCTCCGCAAACCACTGCAAATTCGGGTACGCAATTTGCTCTGGGCTCCCAAATCCCGATCGGGGAATCGGACACCTAGCTAGTTTTTCTTACCCATTTCAGCTGACAGTATCCTGAACGAATCACGCTTCCGAAAAGTGGGCTTTCCGATTCACACAGGGATTTGCACAAACGATTGGGTGAAACAAACCGCTCCCTGTCTAAGTCGGAAGGATGTGCAACTTTTCTCAATCAGCCTCGTCCCGTATCAGATTGAGACACTTTCATGCTTGCGCGGCACTGGCGCTGACGGAGTTTATTACTATCCAAGTTACTGCCAGCAAAGATACAGATTATAAGTCACTTACCTTAACACATCAGTTTTACTTGGGAGCGTCGTTGGCGCTCTCCGTGCAACACAACTGATCTGCGCATGTTCCTGGATCAAAAAACCGATATTGCCTTGAAGCAGACCGCCCCGATCAATGGGCCGCGCTCTTCTCGCAGGATGCTGATTTCCAGTTTGCTGCTGGGGTCGCTGTTAGGCGTTTACCCTCTGTCTGGACAACCCCAAACCCCCGACTGGCAAGCGCAAGTTCGGAGGTGCTCCGAAGCAAGGGATTGGGAATCAGCGTTGCGCATTGTGGACCAGGAGGTCTCGCGCGCCCCGCAAGACATGGATGTGCGGGCATGGCGGGCTCGTGTTCTCACTTGGTCGGGACGTCTTCCGGAAGCGGAGAAGGAGTATCAAGAGATCTTAAATGTCTCTCGGAATGATCCGGACAACTGGATGGGCCTCGCAAATGTTTACTTGCGGGAGGGAAGAACAATGGAAGCCCTGCGCGCACTCGACACTGCTGTAAAACTCGATCCCGCCCGATCTGACCTGCATTCTGCCCGCGCTCGCGCGTTGCGGGCGGCGGGGGAGCGAAACCAAGCGCGTCTGGAATTTCAGAATGCACTCAATTTGGACCCCACCAGCCAGGAAGCGCGCGCCGGCCTGATCTCCCTCCGCCCGGAACCGAAACATGAACTGCGGTTCGGCCAGGACAACGACCTCTTCAATTTTGCCAGTGCGAATCATGACGAATGGACAAGCCTCGCGTCGCAATGGACGCCACATTGGGCCACCAGCATGGCCGGCAGTTTTTATCAGCGTGGCGGCGTCGACGCTGGAAAATTTGTGGGTAGCGTTACTCTGCGCCAGTCCCCATGGGGTGCCTTAACAGTGGGCGGCGGAATTGGGGACGATAACGCGGTGATCCCCAAGAGCGAAGCCTTTTTTGATTTGGACCATGGGTGGAAGGCTGGCGAAACCACCTTCGTGCATTCCGTGGAGACTATCTATGGGCAGCATTGGTATTGGTATCAGTCGT
>DATLVJ010000095.1:0-4106 GCA_035577585.1 Candidatus Limnocylindrales bacterium | reverse complement strand
CAGCAGGTGCAATGGCGCCGTAACGACATCCCCGCCTATAAGAAAGCCTCTATCCAACTCATTCAAGCTCAACTGAAAGCCCACGATGTCGACGCTGCGTGGCAATCCTACGAAGAATTCTCTAATGCTTCCGGTGGCAATCTGCCCTCTGCCCCCTGGCTGGAATTGATTCGCCACCTCGAAAATCAACAGAATTTTGATCGCGCCGTCGCCGAATGCGGTCGTTTGGCTCAAGCCTATCCGCAAGAGCGGCCTTCGCTCTTGGCACTTCTTACTGCCGGCAGATTGTCTTTGAAAAATTTGAATCGCCCCGATGAGGCTTTGCGCTTTTACAAAGCTGCGAACGCCTCTAGAGTTCCTCACCTCGATTGGGATTCCAACATCAAGGCGGGAATTACCGACGCTGAACGCGCGATAGGCGCACCAGTCGGTGCGCAGAAATAATCCCAGAGACGCCGTGCAAGTTTAACCTTTTTAAGTTATTTCAACGGTTAGAGATGGAACAGAGATTCTTGGCGCGGCTACGCCTGCCCCACTGCTCGAATCGGGATTGTCACTCCCGTCGACGCATCGGAGGCTGCCAGCATGTGGCAGCGCCCGTCGAATATTCCCCCAGGGTCGATAACCATGCAGGGTGAATGGACTTCTCCGGTGACCACCCCCTTCGGTTGAATCTCCACCCGTCCGCGCGCAAAAATCACCCCGTCGAAATGCCCGGATATCACCACCCGGTTGCCTTCAATCTGCCCTTCGACTTTTGCGTTCTCTCCCAGGATCACGGTCTGCTCGGAGATGATGTTTCCCTTAACGTGCCCGTCGATGCGGAACGTTCCTGTCAGCGTCAAGGTGCCTTCCAGCGACACACCCTGATCGATGAATCCTGTCCACTCTTCGCTGCTGCCGGATTTCGATGAACCGGGCCACTTCAACGCCATTGGTATTCCCCCAAACGATGCTCCCGATTCGATGCTTCGGAAGGCTACTTAACCAATGTAACTGCGCGCGTCGGGATGTCAACGCTGCATCTCAGGTGAGTTGTCGAATGAAATCCCTGAACGAAAGTCCAGTCCGATTATTCGTGCGCGGAGGTTACTTCATCAGCCGATCGTAAATTCCCATCAGCTGCGCCTGGTCATAGAACTCCAACACCAGTTGCCCTGGGCGGATACGAGTCTTCTCACGCAAATGCACTTTCGTTCCCAGGTGGCGTTGCAGTTCGTCCAAAGCTTCGCGGATGTTCGGATCCGCGGCTGGCTCCGCTGCTGCCCTGGCGCTTCGAGCGCGTCGCGAACCCAGCCGCTCAATCTGCCGCACCGTCAAGCCTCCGCGTGCCGCGCGCTTCGCGTAGCGCATCCGTAACGCGGGCTCCGCCACTCCCAGCAGTGCACGCCCATGTCCGGCAGTCAATCTGCCCTCTTCGATCCAATCTTGAATCGTCTCTTCCAACTTCAGCAGGCGAATAGCGTTGGCCACTGTAGCGCGATCTTTTCCGGTGCGCTCCGCCACCGATTCTTGCGTCAGCTGAAATTCTTCCATCAAGCGTTCAAACGCACGCGCCGCCTCAATTGCGTTCAAATCTTCGCGCTGGATGTTTTCGACCAGCGTCATTTCCAGCGCCAGCTCATCCGGCACCTGGCGCACGATCGACGAAACCTTCGTCAATCCCGCTCGTTGCGCCGCTCGCCAGCGGCGCTCGCCGGCAATCAGCTGATAACGGTTTCCGACTGGTCGCACCACGATCGGCTGGATGATTCCGCTCGCTTGAATCGAGCGGGCCAGCTCATCCAGCGCCTCTTCTCGGAAGCGCGTGCGCGGCTGATAGGGACTCGGCTCGATCAGGTCGATATCAATTTGCAGCGGGCCGGAGGGTGAAGGACTAAGCGCAGGCGCAGTTGCAGCGGCCGCTCCCGGTGTAGTAACTGACTGTGTACCTCCTGGAATTCCTGCGCTGGCTGGTGGTGGCGCTATTGGCGTCTGCGGCTCAGGCTCCCGAATGAGCGCTCCGAGCCCCCGTCCCAAGGCGTTTCTCGGCATTGGCAATCACCTCCTGTGCAAGCTGCGTGTAACCTTCCGCACCCTTACTATGTATATCATAGAAAATAATAGGTTTACCGAAACTTGGTGCTTCCGCGAGCCGTACGTTGCGCGGAATCAGACTCTGGAAGATTTGATTTCCGAAGAAACTGCGCAAATCGGTGGCAACCTGCCGCGAAAGGCTGGTTCGCTCGTCATACATCGTCAGGAGAATTCCTTCGATCTCCAGACTTGGGTTCAACGTGCGCCGGATTCGCATCAAGGTGTCCAGGAGCTCAGAGACACCCTCCAAAGCTAGATACTCGCACTGGATGGGGACAAGAACCGCGTCGGCTGCGACCAATCCGTTCAACGTCAGCAAATCAAGCGCAGGAGGGCAATCGAGAATGATAAACTTATATTTTTCTCGCAACGGCTGAAGGTAAGCTTGTAGTTTGTATTCGCGATTCTCCGCAGTCACCAGTTCAACAGCAGCACCAGCCAAATTCTTATCGGCGGGGAGAACATCCAAGCCCCCGACCTGTGATTTCTGCACAATCCTGTCAAATGGCTCGTTCAAAATCAATGCGTGGTAGAGTGTGCGTCGCGAGGGGTCCTTCTGGAAGCCAATGGCTGCAGAAGCATTGGCTTGGGAATCGCAATCGACCAGCAAAGTTGGTTGATCAGCTGCAGCAAGGCAAGCCGCCAGGTTCACAGCCGTGGTGGTTTTTCCTACTCCGCCCTTTTGATTGGCAATGGCGATAACCCGAGCCAAGATATTCCCCCGAACGAGCGGAAAGTATCAAACCCCCGCCGAAGTTGCAAGATGTTTCACGTGGAACATCCTTCGAGCTGAGGATTTCTTCCCATTTCACTGACGTTTCACGTAGAACGCAAGGTTTCAGAGGGTTCTTCGAGTGGTTGATGTGTCTAAGGAGCAGCTTGGCCTGGATCACCACGAGGAGCAAACCTGAATCGTTTCACGACGAATGTTCCACGTGGAACGTTTGGGATTCAAGGAAAGAGATCTTAACGGGACAAGAGGTCTCTCCACCGCAGGGTTGAGTGGCCAAGTCCGGCTCCTTGAGGTGTCTGATGCTTTGTGATCTCATCATTCGAAGAACTATTCTACAACTCTGGCTGAGAGCGCATGGATTGGAAGCAAGCACTTCACTTGGTTCCTGCCGGTCCGACCCGTGTTCTGCGCATTGTTCCACGTGGAACACTCAGAGGGAGACATTCGCTAGATTATTCAATTGTCTGTGAGTAGTTACAGGGGAGATTGCAAAGAGCTAAAAAATCTGTTCCATTTGTCGTGACGCCGACATTTCTTTCTTTTTTCCCACCAGCAGGTATCTTTGCAAGGATTTGGGAATCAAAATCGGTTCTCTCCACTCCCAACTCTTGATTTTTCGGATCTCTTCCAAGTCGCGTCCACCGATCCAAAGGATAACTTGGTCCGCTGCGACCCGTTCTGAGCCAGCCCATTCGAGAAAGGGAACAAATTCGCCTACCGCTCGCGAGCAGACATAGTCGAGTGGCGCTATTTCCTCCCCCAATTCCTCATAACGGCTGATTTGGACCCGAGTGTTTGTGAGGCGGAGCTCTCGAACAATTTCAGCGAGAAAAGTTCCCTTCTTTATGTTCGATTCAACAAGACAAAGTTCCAGCTCCGGCCGGATGATCTTCAGCGGGATTCCGGGAAAGCCGGGCCCAGATCCGATGTCCGCCATTCTTCCTTTATCCACAGGAATTGCACCGGCCGCAAACATGGACTCACAAAAATGACGATATAGTATCTCTAATGGTTCCCGAATCGCGGTCAAGTTCAGTTTCTCATTCCACCGCATCAATGTCCTGATATATTGTTGAATTAAAACAACTTGTTCACTGCTCGCGGAAATTTGAAAATCAGCAAGTGCGCGTCGCACCGTTTCTTCGGATATCGGCCTCTCGACGTCTGTTGTCATAGTGGTTAATGCCTTGTGATAATCCGAATTCTGGGAATCAGTTCGAAACCGGTTGCTTCAACAAGTACCTCGGCGCTGCAATTCCTGCCGCCAGATCCAGTCCCGCATGCCACATCATCACCG
>DATLVJ010000094.1:0-3718 GCA_035577585.1 Candidatus Limnocylindrales bacterium | reverse complement strand
TCGCGGATTGCGGTGGACAACCACCGGTTCGTGACGATCGATGAGAACGATACGGTGATTTTGTCGGCGAGGATTATTCCGGGGAATGAGAAGGCGATTTTCCGGATGCTGGATCATATGTTCCGGCGGCGGGCGCTGGTGTATTACGACAATTCGGCGGGACCGATTCACGTTTCAGGGCATGCGAGCCAGGAAGAGCAGAAACTGCTGCTGCAACTGGTGAAGCCGAAATATTTTATTCCGGTGCACGGAGAGTACAGGCATTTGTTCCGGCATGCGGCGCTGGCGCATCAACTGGGCGTGGTGAGCGGGGAGATCATGCTGCTGGAAGATGGGAAGTGCGTGGAGTTTACGGAAGATGGGGCGTTCCGGCGCGATCCGGTGACAGCGGGACGAGTGCTGGTGGATTCGGGTTCGCTGGAGGAGATTGAAGAAATTGTGGTGCGCGACCGGAAACATTTGTCGGAAGAGGGAGTGGTGATTCCGATTATCGCGATTGACAAGCATACGGGGCGGGTGGAGTCGGCGCCGGAAATTGTTACGCGCGGGCTGATGAGCGAGAACGGGAACGAAATGCTGGCGGGGGCGCGGGAATGCGTGGCGCGAACGGTGGAGAATTCGAATCTGGAAGAGAGGGCGGACTGGTCGGTGATCAAGGAGAAGATCCGCGTGGATTTAAAAAGGTATATCAATAAGCAGACATCGAAGAGGCCGCTGATTTTGCCGGTGATTTTGGAAGTGTAGGAAGAGTGGCCGGCGACCCTTCGCGGCTCAGGGTAAACCAGGGGCCGTTGGCCAGTGAAGCAACGGGAAGATAACACAGAGACGCAGAGAACGCAGAGGGTTCGCAGAGAAGATGGTCAAGCGCGGTGGTGGCCGATTTGTGGAACGCGGTGAAAGTGCCTGCCTGAAGTAGATAAGAAAAGAAGAA
Source organism: Candidatus Limnocylindrales bacterium (assembly GCA_035577585.1). Classification (GTDB taxonomy): domain Bacteria; phylum Acidobacteriota; class Terriglobia; order Acidiferrales; family UBA7541; genus Acidiferrum. The sequence continues at coordinate 2,787 of DATLVJ010000094.1, read as the reverse complement.
ACGCAAGCTTGTGGAAGCATAGGCTAGAATCGTGTGCTTATGGAGAAGATAGGGACGAGTGTGACTAATGGCGGGGTAGCTGGTCCTGGGAACGCGGTGGCTTCGCGGGCTACGTTTGTATTCATTATTGTTACGGTGACGCTGGATTTTCTGGCGTTTGGGATTATTGCGCCGGTGCTGCCGAACCTGATCATTCAGTTTGAAGGCGGGAACATTGCGCGAGCTGCGGCTATCACCGGTTATTTCGGGTTCGCCTGGAACCTGATGCAGTTTCTGTTTTTGCCGGTGCTGGGGGCGTGGAGCGACCGGTTCGGGCGGCGGCCGGTGATCCTGATTTCGTGTTTGGGTTTGGGGCTGGACTACATTTTCATGGCGCTGGCGCCGACATTGCGCTGGCTGTTTGTGGGGCGATTGATCAGCGGAATCACGGCGTCGAACGTGTCGACGGCGTTCGCGTACATCACGGACGTAACGCCCGCGGCAGAGCGTGCGAAGAAATACGGATTTCTGGGCGCGGCGTTTGGATTGGGATTTGTGATTGGGCCGGCGGTAGGCGGATTGCTGGGGCATTACAACTTGCGGGCGCCATTCTGGGCGGCGGCGGGATTGAGCCTGGCGAATTTCCTTTACGGACTTTTTGTGTTGCCGGAATCGCTGCCGAAGGAAAAGCGGGCGAAATCGGCGTGGCACATGGCGAACCCGCTGGGATCGCTGACGCTGTTGAGGTCGCATCCAGAACTTGCAGGGCTTTCGGTGGTGGTATTCCTGTATTACCTGGCACATCAATCTTTGCAGAACGTTTGGGTGCTCTATACCGAGTACCGATATGGGTGGAACACCAGGAGCGTGGGAATTTCACTGGCGTTGGTGGGGGTGTGCGCGGTGATTGTATCGGGCGGGCTGGTGGGCCCATATGTGAAGAAATTCGGAGAGCGATTCAGCCTGGTGAGCGGATTGTTTTACGGATTTCTGGGCTTCGCAGGATTTGGTCTGGCGTGGCGAGGCTGGGGAGTGCTGGCGGCGGTTCCGTTTATTGCGTTGTGGGGAGTGGCGGGGCCGGCAATGCAATCGCTGATGTCGCAGAGGGTGGACGCGACGTCGCAGGGAAAATTGCAGGGAGCGATTAATTCGCTGCGGGCGTTGACGGGGATGGCGGGGCCGCTGCTATTTACGCAGGTGTTTTCGGCGGCGATTTCGCCGGGAGCGAAAGTTTATTTACCCGGAGCGGCGTATTACCTGGCGGCGCTTATTCTGGTGGGGGCGTTGGTAGTGGCGGCGGGGGTTACGAGGGGCGCGGCGAGGCGCGAGGAAGCGGCGGCGTAGGAGGAAGAGATTTAACACAGAGTGCACAGAGGAAGAGCACCCTTCGCGGAATGCGCTCAGGGCAAGCAGAGGGGCAGAAAAGATCTCACTGAGTATGGTTGGTTGCCTCGTTCCCTCCACTCCGTGGCCGGCGCGCCGCGGACGGCGCGGAGGAAAAAACCGGCCACTCCGGTCGGGATGACAGAAGAAGCAAGAAAAACCCAAGAAAACAGGGCCTTCGACGCCACTCTGGGGAGGCAAGAGTGCCTGTGCTACATTGCGCGGTCGCGATTCTGTGCGAGTGGGTTGAAGTTTGCATTTTTATAGTAATGTGACACAATGCGGCTCACTGACAGGGCCGCTTTTCTTGCGTCTGCGCGTTGATTGAAGACTTATACATTTATTGGGTCTGTTCCTGCCGGAATGATCCGAAACGAGGATTGATATGAGTTCACCTGCAATGCAGCCGGAGCAAGTTATCGCCACGCTTCCGCCGATGAAGCTGTTTATCGGGGGGAAGTGGGTGGATAGCGATTCGAAAGAGTGGATTGATGTGGTGAGTCCGGCTACGGGGAAATTACTGGCGCGGATTCCGCACGCATCGGCGGGCGATGTGGCGCGGGCGGTGGAGTCGGCGCGCGGGGCTTGGGATGGCTGGCGGATGACGGCGCCGTTTGAACGGGCGGCAGCTTGCCACCGGATTGCGGACCGGATACTGGCGCGGAAGGAACAGATTGCAGCGGTGATTTCGCTGGAGCAGGGGAAGCCGTATTTTGCGGAGGCGCTGCCAGAGGTGGAAGAGACGGCGGAGAATTTCCGGATTGCGGCGGAGGATGTGAAGCGGCTGGAGACGCCGATTATTCCGGCGCGAGATCCGAATAAGAGGTTGTTCACCTTCAAGGTGGCGATCGGGACCTGGGGGATTATTACGCCGTGGAACTTCCCTACCGTAATTCCTTCGGAGTATTTCGGGCCGGGGCTGGCGGCGGGAAATACGATTGTGTTCAAGCCGGCGGAGCAGACGCCGCTGGCGGCGTTTCTGATGACGCAGTGCATCGAGGAGGCGGAGTTGCCGCCGGGCGTATTTAATTTGATTACGGGGGACGGGCCGACGACGGGCGATGCTCTGGTGTCGCATCCGGGGATAGACGCGATCGGGTTGACGGGAGAAACGACGACAGGGGATACGATTCAGCGGCGGGCCGGGGTGAAGAAGTTGTTGATGGAGCTGGGTGGAAATGGACCGCAGATTGTTTTGGAGGATGCGGACTTGCCGCGAGCGGCGCGGGCAGCGGCGTTTGGAGCGTATTTCAATGCGGGGCAGGTTTGTTGCGCGACGGAGCGCGTGCTGGTGGACAAGCGGGTGCACAAGGACTTTCTGGATTTGGTGATTCAGGAGGCGAAAAACATTCGGGTGGGAGATCCACTGCTGCAGGGCGTGACGATGGGACCGATGAATAATACGCCGGTGCTGGAGAAGACGGA
>DATLVJ010000093.1:0-6837 GCA_035577585.1 Candidatus Limnocylindrales bacterium | reverse complement strand
CGCAAGGATGGCTCGCGCTTCTGGGCCAACGTGGTCATCACCGCCCTGCGCGACGCGAACGGAAATCTCCTGGGTTTTGCCAAGCTGACCCGCGATACCACCGAAAACCGCGAGCGAGCCGAAGCCTTGACCAAGGCCAAGGAGCTTTTGGAACTCCGCGTCGAGCAGCGCACCGCCGTCCTCTCCCGCGTGAACCACGAAATGCGCACGGAAATTGCTGAGCGCCAGCGGGCCGAAGAAGATCTCCGGGAATCGCGCGATCAACTTCGTGCACTGGCTGCGCGGCTGCAAAGCGTTCGCGAAGAGGAACGCACCTACATCGCGCGCGAAATTCACGATGAACTCGGCCAGGCTTGCACTGCGATCAAGATGGATCTGGCCCTGATCGGGCGCAAGCTCACGAAACGCCAGACCAAGCTCCTGGCCAAAGTCGCGTCTTCCATCCAGTTGGTGGACAGCGCCATTGTCACCTTGCGCAAAATTGCTTCCGAACTCCGGCCAAGAACCCTGGACGATCTCGGCTTGCCCGCCGCGTTGGAAGCACAGGCGCAGGAGTTCGAGAGCCGTACGGGCATTGAATGCAGCGTATCTCTGCCCCCGGAGCCCCTCATGCTAGACAGTGACCGGTCCACGGCAATCTTCCGGATTTTTCAGGAGTCGTTGACCAACGTGGCCCGTCATGCCCGCGCCACTCGAGTCGAAGCCCGTCTCCGGCGCGAAAATAATCGCATCATTTTCCAGGTCTCCGACAACGGCACCGGGTTTGATCCCGAGGTGGCAAAAGCGAGTAAATCCCTCGGCCTCGTCGGCATGCAGGAGCGCGCTCTCCTGCTCAACGGCGAATTCAAAGCGGAAGGAGTGCCTGGCTCGGGAACTACGATGACGCTCACCATTCCTCTTGCTCCCTCGATTGCCCCAGAAAGTGTGCGACATGAGGATTTTGATCGCTGACGACCATGCCATGTTCCGCCGGGGCTTGAAAGAAACTCTGTTGGAAGCGTTTCCCCGGGTGAGCTTTGGCGAAGCGAAAACAGCGGCTGAGACGGTGGAGTTTGTGCGGCGGCATCCTTGGGACGTCGTTATTCTGGATATCAGCATGCCCGGAAAAAGCGGCCTCGATATCCTCGACGACGTGAAGCGCTTCCGCCCCAGGACTCCGGTGCTTCTTTTGACCATGCATCCCGAACAGCAATACGCGCGGCGCGCCCTCAAGGCCGGCGCCGCGGGCTACCTCACCAAAGACAGCGTTCCGGATGAGTTGAAGATCGCGATCAAGAGAATCGTCGCGGGCGGCCGCTACGTAAGCGCCACTTTGGCCGAAAAACTGGCCGTTGATCTCAGGCAAGGCGCGGACCTTCCTATCCACGAACTTCTCTCCGACCGTGAATTTCAGGTTTTGCGCATGCTGGCTTCCGGAAAGACCGTCAAGGAAATGGCCGACGAATTATCTCTCAGCGTAAAGACCGTCAGTACCTATCGTGGCCGCATACTGGAGAAGACCGGTATGAGGACGAACGCGGATCTCATTCGCTACGCCTTGGAAGCGCAATTGGTGGATTAAAAGCACGCGGACCCGGCGTTGCGCACGCTCGAACTCCTTGAGTTCTGCTCCTCGGGATCGGCAGCTTCACCCCGTAGGACAATCGCGGTCAACACACCTTCCCATTGTCCTACAGGAGATTCGTGCTTCCACCGGATGTATTTCGGCGCGAATTTGTCATTCTCTGTTACTGCCACTGTTGTTGGGCTCGGTCCCAGGGTTCGTATCGGTCGAACGTTGCTCGCGAAGGAATGGTTATGAAAATCTTTATCGCTGACGACTCCAGGGTGGTCGTGGAACGCCTGGCTGGCCTTCTCGAAGAGGTCCCCGGCGCGCGGCTTGTGGGCCAAGCGGGCGATGTGCCCACCGCGGTGGACGGCATCCACAAAATGAAACCCGACGCGGTTATTCTCGATTTGCACATGCCCGGCGGCAGCGGCCTCGATGTTCTCCGTGCCATTCGCACCGAGCAGCCGGATGTTTTTGTACTCATCTGCACGAACTTTCCCTATGCCGAATTTCGCGAGGAATGCTTGACTGCCGGCGCCAATCTGTTCCTTGATAAGTCCGCCGATTTTGAAAAGATTCCTTCGATCCTTCGAGAGCTGGTCCAGAAGGAAGCCAAAATCTCTCCCGGCGCGCGCTGAGATAACTGCGCGCCGCTTTTTCGCCTCAGCTCGCCCACCCTTCTCCCTATCTTCGCCTTTCACCTTTCGGGCTATCCCTGCCTCGTTTTTCCTGTCTTCACCCGATTGCCTCTCCCTCCCCCCAAAGGCATAAAGAACGCAGCCAAGAGTGGTCTGCCGGTTGGTCAGCCTCCGGAAGTGGTTTACCAATCCTGCGCTACTCGATCATGCCGCGGGCTGATTTCAAGAGTTAGGTGTCTTTGCCCAAAAACACTTCTGGACTCTGGGTTGGTTCGAACCGTTCCCGCGGCCGCGCATTCAACAAGGAGAGGATAGATGAGAAAGTTACAGATTCTAGGGATCGCAAGCCTGGCATTGCTGCTCGCCGCTACGGTCCGGGCTCAGGGCTCAACCGGTGTGAACAACGCCGAGCTGAAAGGGGATTACGCATTTACGTTCAATGGAATGACTACCGGAGGCGGTGGTGGTTCAACTCCCTTCGCCGCTGTCGGCAGATTTACCTCGGACGGCGCCGGAAATTTGACCAATGGAGTTCTCGACACCAACGGCGTCGGTGTTCCGGAAAAATTAATCGATCAAGCGTTTACTGGCACCTACTCGATCGGCGCTGATAACCGCGGCGTGATGAATCTCAACATCCCTGGCGGCGGAAAACTTGCCTTCGTGATGATGTCCAACGGTACGGCCAAGTTCGTCGAGATTGACGCCTCTGGCGGCAACGGCACGGTCGGCTCGGGCTCCATGGAAAAGGCGGACACCACGGCTTACAGCACCTCTAAAATTGTCGGCGACTATGCCTTCGGAGTGGCAGGCTTCGACCTTTCAAACAATCGCACCGCCATCGCCGGCCGCATGACCGCCAACGGCGCGGGCACCTTCTCCAGCGGCGCTGCCGACGCCAACCTGTCCGGCACCTTCACCACGTTGAATATCTTCGCGTCGAACTATCTCGTGACCGACACATCGAGGGGGCGAGGCATGCTGAATCTTCCTCCGCTGGCCGGTGGAATCCCGCAAAACCTTAACTTCGTCTTTTACGTCGTAAACTCCGGCAAGATTTTTGCCATGGAGTCCGATGCGCCTTCCCCCGCTACACCTCTTCTGAATGGCGCATTCCTCCAGCAACAGACCCCGCTTGGAGGATTCTCGAACGCCTCCCTGAATGGCGGCATGGTGATGTACCTGACTGGGCGCGTTGGCTCCGGGTGTGGCAACAATACTGGCGCCGCTCCGAACGTGATAGCTGGTTTGCTCTCGGGCAACGCCACCGGCGCGCTGAGCCTGACCTACGACCAGAACTGCGGCGGCGCTGCCACGTCGGTCACCGCTCTTGCGGGAACCTCAACCGTAGCCGCGAATGGCCGCACCGGAATACAACTCGGCGGCAGCTACTTGGTCGCTTACCTCGTCAGCTCCAATCAGGCTTTCGTTGTTGTCCCGGACAGCTCCGTTTTCTTTGGCTTCGGTGATCCGCAGTCCGCGACTCCGCTCACCAACAGCTCGCTCAGCGGCGCTTACGCCGGTCTGGCCACTGTTCCGATGACTCTGGGCGTAACCATATTCTCTGGCGAGTTCAGCGCGAACGGCGCCAGCCCAATCGGCACCATTCCCGGCACCGAGGATATCGGCGCGCCAGCCGGAGCAAGCTCCGGTGTCAATGTGAGCTCCACCTATTCCATCGCCTCCACACCAACAAACGGAAGAGGCACCTTCACCGGCAGCGTTGGCGGAACCAGCGCCTTCGTCTACGTTGTCTCACCCAACAAGTTCGTGGTCGTTTCGGCCACCGATTCAAATCCCGCGGTGCTGATCTTCGAGCACTAGATATGACATGAATTCCCGGTGAACAAGGTTTGGTCCTTTGGGGAGCAACCCTGCAACTCAAGGGAACATAGTCCATTCCCGGCGGAAAATCTTGCAGACGCGTCGGTCGTTCATTCGAACAGAATTTTCGCCATCATCCCTTTATCTTCGTGGTTCAGCAGATGGCAGTGAAAAACCGACATCCCCTTGATCACGGGATTCGTAAAATCCATCACCACGTCCACGGTCTCCCCTACCGGCACGTTCACCGTGTCCAGCCACACCGGATTCTCCACCCGTTTTCCATCCTCGCCGAACACCAGGAAATGCACCTGGTGAATATGCATCGGATGCAGCTCAGCGGAGCCGTTCAAAATCCGCCAGTGCTGATACGTTCCCACCCGGGCGCGGGTCATCGGCGCCGCATCTGGCTCATACTTCCGCTCATTAATATAAAACCCGTTTTTATCCTCTGTAAAAATGACGGTAAAATCCGGCGGCGAACTCTCATACGCACTCAGGTCAAGGGACTTGTATTCCGGCAGCGCAAGCTTGCGACTGTTTCTGGCGGCTATCGGCTGCGCCGGAGATCCCGAACGCAGGTCCGCAAGCACCATCGCTGGATTTGGGTCGCCTGCTGATCCGGTGTCTACGCACAATGTTCTTAGCGTTGCGTGCGCCCCGGCTTCCGGTCCCGTCACAATTGCTTCCAGGCGGCCCGCCGGTGGCACCAACGCGTGCTCCACAACTTTTGTCGGATGCTCCCGATCGTGATAGGCAAGCGGCATTCCGTCCAGGGCAACAATCTCAAGTTTCTGAGTATCAAGCTGCAGATCAAGATATTGATCTGCGGAAGCGTTCACCACACGCCAGAATTGCCGCTCGCCAGGATTGATCCCGATCGCCGGCCGAACTTCGCCGTTGACCGTGAACACCCGCTCGATGGCCTCCGATTCGCTCCCGCAGGAGGAAGGCTTCGCATCCACACGGCGCAAAAGAACAGCCGTATCGCTGGAATGCTCGATCGATTCGCCCCGCACCACCAGCACCTGCTCGCGCAGATTTCGCACCTCCGGTAGATACCGTTCCATGCCTTCAATCACGATCGCCCCGGACATTCCGTCCAGCGCCTGGCGGTGGCTCTCTCCATGCGGGTGCGTGTGATACCAGAAAAGCCCCGGTGGATGATCCGCCGGAATCTTCACCTCGTAATGCAGCGTGTCGCCGGGCATGGCCATCATGTCGATCACGTTGTCCTGTGGCGACTGTGGCGAAATCTCAAGTCCGTGAAAATGCAGGTTCGTCATGTTCTTGCACGGAGAAATCGCGCAACTCTCCGTCGAGTGGACGGGAAGATCGTTTTCATACGCAATCTTCAATGTGTCGCCGGGAAAAACTCGAATCACCGGTGCGATGTTCTTCCCGTTGTACGCAAAAGTGTCCCGCCCTTTGGAATTTACGGTCGCATGCAACGTCAACGAGACCACGCGACTATCCGATCGGGCCCCCGGCAACGGCGTGGCCGGAACGTTCAGCCGCCCCGCCGCCGTCACGGCCGTCACAAAAAACCCTACGACACTCCAGCTTCGCTTGCTCACAACACCCACCTTCGCTTGCTTGCTCAGTCTTGATAAGCGCCCACTAGATCTGGAGCACATCCATTCAAAAGCAGGCCTGCTTTCCCTCTGAGAGCTTCGCTTTAGATGGAATCAGTCTTGCCTTGGTTCCAGCAAAACGGTCTCCCGCTAAGACATTGCAAATCAGTACGTTGAACACGAAAAAGGTAAACATGGTCCAACGCCCGCAGCTTAGACTGGAATTCCCGCACGAGTCATGGCTCGATTGTTGTCGTGATGACGCTCTGGGAACTTTCTGCCCATTTTTCCGGAATTACTTAAGTCGAGGCAGAGTCCGCTCCCCCGCCCCACGCGTTGGATTCGCGTTACCTTGGCCGCCGGGCTTGCGTCCTAATTAATGTTCAGTTTTACCGAGGACCCCATAACCATGAATCGTCAGCATCTCTATTTTTTGAGCTTTCTTGTTCTCACGATCGCAGTCCCCACCCCGGCGCAGGCTCCGGATTCCGCGGCCACACCACAGGACCAGGTTCAAGCCCCGGCTCCCGGCCCGAGGCACGGCGGCGCGCGCGAGGGCCACGGAACCATCGGGAAAATCACCGCCATTCAGGGCAAGTCGCTTCAAGTCCTCCGCCCCGATGGCTCCACGGCAACCATCAACCTCACCGACAAAACCGAATATCGCAAAGATCGTCAGCCCGCCCAGCTTTCCGATTTCAAAGTCGGCGATTTCGTCATGGCTCGTGGCGAAGAAAACTCCGATCACTCCGTTACCGCGCAATCCCTCAGTGGCCGCTCGGCAAACGGCGGCAGTGGCGTGATGGGCGTCGGCCCGGGCGGCGGCGCGGGATTCGGCGAGATGGGCAAGGACTTCGTCGCCGGCGTGGTGAAATCCATTGACGCGCCCAAACTCACCGTGTTGCGCGCCGACAACGTCACGCAAACGCTCGAACTCAATGAAGACACTTCCCTCCGCCGTGGTCGCGAAAGCATCACCATGGCCGACATTCAAGCCGGTGACCACGTCGTCGTGCGCGGCGGCTTGCAAAATAATCTCTTCATTCCAAAAGCCGTCATCCTTCTTTCCCCCGAGCAGTGGGAACGCATGCAGCAGTTCGCGCAAGGCCGCGCCGGGCAAGGTGGCAGCGCGCCGGGAAATCCGCCGGCGGCCAACTCGCCGCACCCATAGCCCATCCGAGGAAACCTGGTTGAAGCCAATACTTCGCGGCGTATACAACTCTTTTCTGCTCGTTGTGCTCCTCGCCCTGCG
>DATLVJ010000092.1:0-3389 GCA_035577585.1 Candidatus Limnocylindrales bacterium | reverse complement strand
AAAAGTACCTCCGCCCGAGTAGTTCACGGCAAGCGAAGAATGAATCCAGTTTTGACGCACGCTCAGCGTTCCCAACAGGTAGCTTGTCGAAGCCCAACCATTGTTTTGGCCGGCTCCGACGGCATTTGATTGCCAAAAATTTGCGAACCGGAAGCCCGGTGCCCAATAACTATGTCGCGCCGGCTCCGTTCCGACGGAAAACTCCTGCGCGCCCGTCAACGGCCGCGTATCTGGCATCACCGTGTCAGGGGGCGTATTGGGATCCTGATCAAACGGTCCCGGCAGTGGCACTTCTTGTTTCGCGGCAGGCTTCGGAGTTCCATTGTCCTGCGCGCGGACCCGGGGCGCCGTTATCGTGGCGATCGCGGCCAGGGCCAATACTGCTTGTAAAATCTTGTTCCAATTTCGCATGGTCGTTCTCACACTCACGGCACGACGATTGTGTCGCCGGGCTGCAATTCGATATTCTGCTCGGGATTTTTGCCGCTAACCACTTCTCTGTAATTGAACGGAATCTTCGTCTGCTTCCCATCTTTCGTGCGCAGCACGTATATCTTCTTGGGGTTTGCGAACTGCGTGAAGCCACCGCAGCTCGAGACGATCTGCAGCACCGTCATTTTTGGGAGCAGCGGAAACGTTCCGGCCCTAACAACTTCACCGATTACGTAAACGCGCCGGCTGTTTATCTCCTTCACGATTACCGTCACCTGGGGGCTGCTAATAAATTTCTTCAGGCTTTCCGTAAGCGAATTCGCGAGTTGCATAGGCGTCAGCCCCGCCGCCTCCACATCGTTCAGGAGCGGCAAGGAAATCTTTCCGTCTGGCCGCACGGGAACTTCGCGGGATACGTCCGGTTCTTTCCAGACATTTATGGTCAGCACGTCTTGCGGGCCGATCTTGTAATCAGGGTCGTTCGCCGCCACAGGTGAACTTGCCGCAGGCGCAATGGGCTTCGCCGCCTCGGGAGCGGGACTCTGCGCTCGCGCTGGTAACACGGTCGCGGGACCTGCAAGTAGCATCGCGCCAGCCAGAATCAATAATTTCGAATGCTTCATCTCTGCTTCTCCCTCAATCCTCAGGGGCATCCCCACCCGGCAATTGGATTTGTTTTAACTTGTAGAGCAGTGCCTTGTAACTGATTTGCAGCTCCTGAGCGGCGCGCTTCCGGTTCCATCGTGTGCGCTCAAGAGCTTTGAGTATCAATACTTGCTCGGTGCGGCGAGAGGCGGCTCGCGAAGCGGTTCGCAGCGATCGGTTGGATATTGTCTCCGTTGTTCTCACCGTCTTCTGCGGTTCCATCCTCAAGTCCGCCAACGCTGTCTTCGCTTGGCCGAACGCCACGATTTTCTTTGCCAGGTTTTCCAGTTCGCGAATGTTGCCGGGCCAGTGATAGCTCTGCAAAAGTTCCAGCACATCGTCGGTCAACGACGGCGCAGGTTTACGCAGCAGCCCTGCGTGCTTCGCTAGAAAGTAATCGAGCAAGGCCGGGATGTCTTCTTTGCGCTCCCGCAGTGGCGGTAATCGAAGGCATACGCCATTGATCCGGAAGAAGAGCTCCCGGCGAAATCGACCTCTCACAACTTCGTCTTCCAGATCGCGCGATGCCGCGCAAATCAATCGCAACGTGTTTTCTGAATCTTTGTCCGTGTTTTCGGCGTGCATCAGCGCGGAGAGCAGTGTCCGCTGGCAGTTCTGATCAAGCTCGTCGATTTCGTCCAGAAATACCGTCGCAGAACTGTGTCCGTTGCCGGCCCCATGCATTGCGTCCGCAATTTCATCCTTGAACCTATTTCCATCCACCGCCGCGCACTGGATTTTCTTGAAGCTTCCTTCTGAACAAGCCGACATTTTATGCAGCAATCGTGCGTAAACCTCTTTACCCGTACCGCTTTCTCCGAGCAGAAGCACGGGAATATTGGTTCGCGCGATGTCGCCTACCATCGCGTTGATCGGTTGCATTGCCGGATCCGCCCCGAAAACACAACCAGGCGCCAGTCCCGTATCAACCATTGGATTGCTTTGCGTCGTCATGAATGCTCGTTCCACTCGTACTCGTCCCACCCTACCGTATGGAGAGGCTCTGCCACCCCAACGTCCGCCATGTACGAAGCAAGTGAGGGGCCAGCCAGAAAATAGATGGCGACCCTCTGTCGCCGCTGTAAGATATTGAAAATAAGCATTTTATTGTTAGCCTGTGGCATGGACAGCAAAGCCAGAATCCGCTCAGGGCTTTGTCGCCTGCCAACAAGTGGTAATTTCTTGGCCAAAATTCCCCAGATGACCAAGGCTTGGTCCGGGCGACGAATGTTACCTCGGTCGCTCGTAAGCCATTATAAACATTGCCAGTTAGAGCGGGTTAGTATATCCGGCCGGCCTGGGTCGGGGGCGGTGTAAGCAGGGTTATTTCAGACAAAGGACCCGCCACGGCTCCTTGGGTAGAATTTCTTTGTCCCTTCTGGGTACCTGACTTCCCTCATATCCGGGATTCCGAGGAAAATCCTCGCTTTATCGCTACCTGTTGCGCCGTCCGCACATTGCCACATGTCTATCTTGTTTGTTTTCTTTTGCTTAGCTGATACGAAGAGTCACATTGGCGGTAACAGAAAACTGGTTCTTCGCGTGCACCAAACAAGCACCAAGACTCATCGACACGGGTGTGCCGGGTCCAGGACTGACTTGTCTGGCGCCGCCCGAATACTGAGGATCGCCACAAGCTAATGACCGAACAAAACCCCAAAACAGCCTCCGTAATTCTTGGAATCAGCGGTCTTGAGAATTCCGTGCCGTTCAAACAAAAGTTGTGGCCAGGTCTCCTGCCAGCCGAATACCGCATCTCGCAGGGGCATGACGCTGCCGCTGCGATCCTCGTGAACGGAGAGTTGGTCGCTGCGGCGGAGCAGGAGCGTTTCAGCCTCAAGAAACACACCGGGGCGTTTCCTGTAGGAGCGATTCAATTCTGTCTGAAGGAAGCTCGCGTGTCCCTGGATCAAGTTACCGAAATCGCCCACGGCTTTGACTACGCGCCATATAAGAAAATCTACGATCTTGATCCGGCCTCGGCGGAATTGTACCGCCAGGTCTTCGCCAAAGACGTGCTGCTCGACCAGATTCGGCGGGATCTGCGCGGTTTTCCGGTCGAAAAAGTTCACTCCGTCGGTCACCACCTTGCTCATGCCGCTAGCGCTGCGTTTACTTCCGGATGGGATGAATGCCTCGTCGTTGTGAATGACGCCATGGGGGAAATTCAAAGTCTCACTGTTTACCGCGCCAAGTCGGGGAAGCTGGAAAAGCTCAAAGAAATATCGGCAAGCGATTCGATCGGAATTCTCTATTCGCTGGTCACGTTGCATCTTGGATTCGATTTCAACTCCGATGAATACAAAATTATG
>DATLVJ010000091.1:0-2407 GCA_035577585.1 Candidatus Limnocylindrales bacterium | reverse complement strand
ACCTCGTCCCCTATAAGCAACTGCCGGAGTCAGAGAAGGACTACGATCGCAAGATCGCTCTCGAAACCATAAAGCTGGTGCAGGCGCTTGGCTATACCATCGCCCAGCCGGCGAAGCCTCTGTTTCATCCAACTGCAGCCTCCGTGGAGGGAGGGCAGGAATTTACCGGTCTTAGCGGGCTCCTGGATGCACCAGCTGGCCGCAATCTTGCCAAGCTTGTCGCACTGTGGGATGGACGCGACCGGGAGCTATGGGCATCCTCCGTCCAGAATTTCAGGTTGCTTGCCGATCAGTTCGCCAGGATGGGCGAACCGCTGCTCTCTTATGATGTTGCGAATGAGGGCCTTAATTATTTTCCAGGAGACATCCGCCTCCGGCACATGCTGGCACTGGCGTTGGCTCGGAGTGGGGCCACCGATTCCGCACGAGGCATTCTGGAGAAGCTCTCGATCGAAGGCCATGATGACGAAGAGACTATAGGTCTGCTCGCTCGTACTCACAAAGACGCCGCTGATGCTTCCGCCAATCGTACACCGAGGCTAGAACATTTGCGCCGCGCGCATGAGCTCTACACAAAAGCTTATGAACAAACGGGCGGCTATTGGTCGGGGATCAACGCAGCCACCACTGCCGTGCTCCTGGGTGAAAGCGGCCGCGCAGCCAAGCTCGCTCGCGAAGTTCGAAACGCTTGCAATGGGGAGCTTGAACGAATCGAGCAAGGTAAACCTGATCGGTATTGGCCCCTCGCCACTCTTGGCGAAGCTTCGCTCATTTTAGGAGAATGGTCCGCGGCCGAAGACTTCTACTCTCGGGCCGGGGAAGTGGCGGGCAAGCGCTACGGCGATATTCACTCTTCGCGTCGGAACGCGCGGCTGCTCTTGGATAGTTTGGACGGGGACCACGATCTCATCGAGCGGTGCTTCCGGATTCCTGCCGTCGTCGTATTCGCCGGGCACATGGTGGATCAACCAGGACGCCCCTCTCCTCGATTTCCTCCCGCATTGGAAGCATCACTTCGCGATGCAATCCGTGCCCAGCTCCGAAGGTTGAATGTTGGATTTGGTTTCTCCTCTTCCGCGTGCGGTTCCGACATCCTTTTTCTCGAAACCCTCCTGGAAATAGGTGGGGACGCACACATCATCCTCCCGTATGAGAAAGACGAATTCATCAGAGACAGCGTGGAGATCATTCCCGGCGCACGCTGGGGCTCGCGCTGTGAGGAAGTGCTAAGGCTTGCCGCCAGTGTGAACGTCGCTTCGAGCTGCAAATTTGCTACCGGAACCGTGGAGTACGAGTACGTCAATCGGTTGCTTCACGGCACTGCGGCAGTCTTCGCCCATCAATTGGATACGGCGTTACTTCCTCTCGCTGTTTGGGATGGCCATATTGGCGACGGCCCTTCTGGCACGGCAGCTTCGATCGAACATTGGAAGAAAAGTGATCTCCCTGTGGAAGTTATAGCCATTGACCAAATTCTAGAGGCCCATTCTCCAGGATTGGCGGCGCAATCCTTCAAGCAACCATGTCGTCCGCGTTCCGCCGCACCTCCAGCTTCCGATTTCTCCACAGAAATTTGCGGGCTTCTTTTCGCCGACGCGGTAGGGTTCAGCAAGCTCAATGACCATGAGGTACAGCTCTTCGTCCGCCATTTCTTGGGCCTGGTCGCAGATGTCATGACAAAGTCACCAAACCAGCCCGTCGTGAGAAACACTTGGGGCGACGGTCTTTACTTTGTCTTCAAAAATGCGAGAGATGCGGGCGTGCTTGCGCTGGATTTATGCCAGCAAATATGCTGTACAAACTGGCACGCCAAGGGTCTTTGTGATTTGAGCCTTCGCATTAGTCTGCACGCCGGGCCGGTTTATTCATGTATGGACCCGGTCACTCAGAGACTGAGTTATATGGGAGCGCACGTCAGCCGCGCTGCGCGCATCGAACCCATTACCCCTCCTGGGCAGGTTTATGCCAGCCAATCGTTTGCCGCCCTCGCCGCGGTCGAACGCGTCCGCGAATTCACTTGCGACTACGTCGGCCGCGTCATGCTGGCCAAGAATTACGGGAGTTTCCCCACATACGTGGTTCGCAGGTTCAGCCGAACCTAGGAATCATATTCTCTCCGGCAATAATTCCCCGAGTAATCGCGAGCCCAGATTCACGAAGTTTTCGAGAACTCAATGCGAATTAAAGGTTTGCACTAAACTGAGCTCACAAAGAATCGTAGACTTCCCTGATTTTTCCCCTGTTATCGGCGCAGCCCCGGCGGGCCTCTCTCGACCTTTGCAGTGGATGTGGAGGTCTTGCGATGTCGCGATCGAACTTGTTGGTGGGGATTGACCCTCGGGCCTTAGTCCGAATTGGAAGATTCGTGAATGACGCCAGCCTCGCCGCGTTCCCTCGCCATGTACTG
>DATLVJ010000090.1:0-2400 GCA_035577585.1 Candidatus Limnocylindrales bacterium | reverse complement strand
AATGGCGGGCAGGTTGGAGGATACAGCGGCGGAGCGATTTGGCAACCACCCGCGATTGATGCAAAGCGCGGCACGCTGTTCGTCGGGACCGGAAACAACTACACGGCACCGGCGGATGTGGAAGCTTGCCAAAACGCAACTCCGCTGGCGAACTGCGTTGCGGCGGACGATTTCTTCGACACCGCGCTGGCGTTGGATTTAAAGACAGGAGCGATCAAGTGGTCGAAGATGCTCCAAAGCTTCGACACCTGGACGGTGGCCTGCATTTTGCCGGGAGGGGCAACAAACGCGAATTGTCCGGTACCGGTCAGCCCTGATTTCGATCTGGGAGGGTCAGGCCCCAATCTGCTGGATAATATTGTCGGGTTCGGACAGAAAAGCGGAATCTATTGGGCGCTGAATCCCGAAAACGGCAACATTGTTTGGAGTACACCGGTGGGGCCAGGCGCTTCGCTCGGAGGCATCGAGTGGGGAACGGCGACGGACACCAAGCGGATTTATGTCGCCATCTCGAATAGCGACATGCTGCCGTACACCCTGGTGCCCTCTGGACAGAAGATCACCTGGGGTTCATGGAGCGCACTGGATGTTGCCACGGGTAAGATCCTTTGGCAGACAGCAGACCCCACGCCTGGTAGCACTGACAGGGGTTCGGTGAGCGTTGCGAACGGGGTCATGTATGCCGGCTCTAATTCAGGGCAGATGTATGCGCTGGATGCGACTAGCGGAAAAATCCTGTGGAACTTCGCGAGCGGGGGCTCTGTGATTGATGGGCCATCGATCGTGGACGGCACGCTCTACTGGGGATCCGGTTACCGGGAGATCGCTGGAACCGGGAATAACAAAGTGTTCGCATTCGCTTTGGCCGGAGAGAAGGAGCATGGCGGGCAATCGGGCGACGGCAATAACCAACCCGGCGATCACAACGGCAAGAAGTGATGGCTAGCTTGAAGCGACGCATCAACGAACGATGCGTCGTTTGCGAGAGAGAATTCACCTGGTGATCGGCCGGACAAGGTCGCAATCCAGTCGTGAATTTTCGGTGGATCGAACCCGGGCGAATCGCGGTTGGCCGCGATTCGCCCGGGTTTTTTGTTGTGGGAAGCGGGCTGTCTTTCTGATTGGAAGCTAGATAACCAGGTGTACAATCTGCGTACCCCAGCCTGTGGAGGATACCGTGAACAGTGTTTGGGGCGTGGTGTGCGCAGGTTTTCGTGGAGTGGTGATATTGGCGTTGGCATCTACATTGAGCGATGGAGCGTTTGGGCAAACGAAAGAGAAGACGGAGCCGAAGTCGGGGCCGAAGGCTGGGCCGGTGGATCCGGGGGTGCGCGGCGGGGCGGCGGGCGTTGGCGGGCCGCTGACGGGGTTGACGGCGGATGAGACAGCTTTTTTTGTGGATGGGATGGCGCGGTTTGCGGAAGTGGAGAGTGTGACGAAAGGCGCGAACAACGGGCTGGGGCCACGGTTTAATTCCAACCAGTGTTTGTCGTGCCATTCACAGCCGGAGTCCGGCGGTTCGAGTCCGGCGGAAAATCCATTGATTGCGGTGGCTACATTGGATGGAGCGAAGAACAAGGTGCCGTGGTTTATCACGGCGAAGGGGCCGGTACGGGAGGCGCGGTTCAAGCACAGTTCGGATGGAACGGGCGACGGCGAGGTGCACGACCTGTTTGTGATTACCGGGCGGACGGATGCGGTGGGTTGCAATATCAAGCAGCCGGATTTTTTGCCGGCGGGGAATGCGCTGACGGGCAAGGGCGGGAATCCGAACATTATTTTCCGAATACCGACGCCGGTGTTCGGGGCGGGGTTGATCGAGTCGATTCCGGACTCAGCGATTCTGGGGAACATGAAGGCGAACGCGGCGGCGAAATCGGCATTGGGAATTCATGGACGCGCAAACGCACACTTGAGCGGGAACGTGAATCGCAACGCGAACGATGGGACGATTTCGCGGTTCGGGTGGAAGGCGCAGAACAAGTCGCTGCTGCTGTTTGCGAGCGAGGCGTACAACGTGGAGATGGGCGTGACGAACCAGCTGTTCACGCAAGAGCGCGATGAGACGCCGGGATGCGTGTTCAATGCGACGCCGGAGGACACGCTGAACTTCACGCCGGGAGCCGGGGGCGGGAGGAGTGCGAATACGGCGGTGATTTCGGATATTGAGGCATTTGCGAATTTCATGCGGCTGCTGGCGCCACCAGTGCCCGCGGCGGCGACGCCATCGAGCGAAAAAGGGCGGGCGACGTTTGCAAAGATTGGATGTGCGCACTGCCATACGGCTTCGCTGACGACGGGGGCGAAGATTGCGAGCGGGTCGGCAACGAAGCCGAGCGCGGCGCTTTCAAATCAGACGGCGAATTTGTACTCGGACCTGCTGGTGCACCACATGGGAAG
>DATLVJ010000089.1:0-4055 GCA_035577585.1 Candidatus Limnocylindrales bacterium | reverse complement strand
GCTCCTCTGCAACGGCAAAAAGCAGTTCGCCGTCCCGCGCCAGACACGCCGAAGAATCGTGCATCTGGGAATAGTTGAGACCGAGGGTAATCATGCTACGAGCGTTGCCTCCGTGCGACGAAAACGAGCGAATCTACTTCTTCAACGATGGACCATCCAGCGTTGTTTGACCCCTGGCGGAAAACGCGGTCGATGAATCGCACTGGGCCGTAATCAGAAGTTGGCCAGCCGGAAGGAAACACCCGCCCATCATGAAAGGCCACGACTCCGTCCGCTTTGACGAAGCGTGACCAATCCGTCCAATCGCGTTCAACCGCCTGTTCGTGATGATCGCCGTCGATCAACAGGAAATCGACAGGTACTTTCCAGTCGTGAACCGCATCCTGGCTGAGGGATTCGATCCAAACTGTTCGTGCGGACCCGGCGGTGTCAACAGCACGGCGCGCGGCGCGTTTGAGAAAGTTCAGCGGGGGGATTCTGGAAAGATGGAAAGGATCGATCAGAAAAAGTGTCCCATCGCCGGGCATCGCTTCCCGGAGGCCGGCGGCGGAAGCGCCCTCCGCGACCCCAATCTCGACAATCGTCCGTGCCACCCGCGCTCGACGCATAAGCGCTTCATGCTCCGCCAAAGTGTGCTGCGCGATGGGAGGACGCATCCCGGCCCATGCAAAAACGGGGTGCTGCAGCATCCGGGAAAGAGTCGAGGCGCGCTTGATCGGAGCGATTGGAACTTCCACGAATTGGATGCGAGATTTCATCTCCAGTACAAACAGGCTCCGCCAAAAAGGATACTTGAACTCCGGCGGCCCGCAAAAAGCGCTTTCAAACGGACTCCGCCCGGCGCCGCGAATTCACGGCGAGCTGGAATACCCGCTCTAGTTGACGGGCGATTCGATCCCACGTGTACCTGCGGGCAGATTCCTGGGCGCAAAGACCGAGATTTCGCCTGCTCTCCGGCGAATTTCTTAGCTGTTCGATTGCCGCGCCGAGCGCTGCCGCATCGGCGGCTGGAACGAGCAAACCGTTCTTCTCATTCTCAATTAGATCGGACATCCCGCAGGTGTTGGTGGTGACCGCAGGCATGGCTCCGGCCATAGCTTCCAGCAAAGTGAGGGGCATGCCCTCCACAAGCGAAGGGAACACAAAAATATCGTGCGAAGCATAGAGCGCAGGCATCGCCGCGCGGGCCAGAAAAGGTATCACGGAGATACGCCGGCGAATCTCCGCCGGAAAGTGTGCCTTTACCTGTTCTTCGGGAATGTTGCAACCGGCAACCGTGAGCTGAACTTCCGGCGAGCGGGCAGCCAGAGCAGTAAACGCCTCCGCAAGATAATAGATTCCCTTGCGGTCGAGCCAGGTTCCAACATAGAGCAGGCGGTTCGCTGGCGCATCCGCGAACTGTCTTGGCTGAAAGAATTCCGCGCTCACTCCGTTGGGAACAAACCAAACCCGCCCGGGTGGATGGCTATACTTCAGTTCTGAGAGAATCCAGGCTTCGCGATTGGCAACGGCGCCGAAATCGGCCGATGAAATCGCGAAATCATACATGGTTTGATGATAAAGGCGATGCCAGGCGCGATTTTTCCACGCAAAATTGGCGGCTCGGCCTTTCTGGTGCTCTAGCTTCATGGCGCGGGTAAATCTTTCCTCGCTGCCCTGCATGGTGAATACGTAAGGCGGCAGATCAGCGGTCCGAAACCACTTGCGAGAGAGACCGTAGAGACTTCCCCAGGGGGCGTGGAGGTTGAGGACGTCGTACTGTTGGGGGTTTCGCCGGATCCGCGAAGAGACTGCAGCTGCGAACTCCAGGACGCGAAATCGTGAGGGCCAGCGCGGAGAGGGCAAAAGGTCATCGAAAAACCAGCAATCCACTTTATGCCCCAGTTTTTCAAGCTGCTCGGCGTGATTGAACGCGACCCCCGCGGCGCCGGCTTCGCGCTGACGGAGTACCCCAATGGCAATCAAAATTCTCAACGCGACGATCCCTGGCCCGGCTGGTGATCCCGTTCAATGTGCTGCATTTCCGGAAACGGAAGCCATCTTTGCCGGAGGCGGCGATAGATCTGATTCTGGGCCAAGGTTTCCCTCACCCGGTAGAAATTCCGGGGCGGTACGAATAATGCAGCGAGCAGCCCCAGGGATTTGAATACGTGTTGCGCCCGCGAAGCGTCCGGATGCTCCGAGCGATAGAGCTTCCACTCCGTAGTTACCGTTTCCCACGGCCAGCCGCCGTCGAGGCAAAGACGCAGTTGCGCGGCACTGGCCTCAGTATGATCGAGAAGCGCCCGGCGAACATCCGGAGCGATTTTCAACTCTTCCAGGCGTTTCGAAAGAGACTTTACAAGGGCTGCGAGCGATTCCTGTTTGCGACGCAAGTTCCCAGGCTTTGCGTTCAACATTTGATATCCGTTGTCCGCATGGAGTCGGTAGTATGTAAGGGCTTCCGGCAGAATCCGCGCGGCACCGAAAACCGAGGCCAGCGTGAAGATGTACTCGTCGGCCTGGATGCGGATTTCGGTGGGAACCGGCATGATCCGGCGCAGCAGACTTCTGCGGATGGTCATGCGGCTGGTTCCCAGGAAAGCGCAGCGTGTTCGAAACAACAGGGCGCCGGCTAGTTCATTGGCCTGAAAGACGAAGCCATCGCGAAGGACTTCACTCTTTCGCGTTCCATCCGGAAAGACGGTGATGATGCCGTGGCCGACGAAACCGACTTGCGGTTCGGCGGCCATCGCATTGGTGACGCGGGTGAGTTTATCGGGCGCCCACCAATCGTCCGCATCGAGAAACGCGATCAGTTCGCCCCGGCATTCAGGAATGCCATGATTAAATGCCGAGGCCTGGCCGCCATTTGGTTTGCGCAGGATGCGAAGTTGAGATCCGAATTTGGCGAGGATTTCCGGGGTGCTATCCGTGGAGCCGTCGTCCACCACCAGGATCTCCCGTTCAGAGGCGGGAAAATCCTGTGACAACACACTATGAATCGCTTCTTCGATGAAGCGTTCGTGGTTGTACGTATCGATCAATACGCTGACGAGCGGCGTGTTCATCTAATGTCCGGATTCGGGTCGGGGAGCAAACACATTAAGTGTACGCCAGTTGGAAACAGGGACGGAAGGGGAGCGCTAAGGATTCACTTTAATTCGTAGTCGCCGATATAGGTTTCGCGGCTGATGCCCAGCATGCTGAGGAAAAAAGAAGAAAAGACGATCTGGATGCCGAGAAAAAGCCACGTGGACCAGAAGAGAATCTGGCGGATCTGATAAAGAGGCCCGAAGCCGCCTGCGGCCCATCCCCAGGTGATGCGAGCGCAACCTATCAGGCCAGCGAGGAAAATCAGGCCGCCCAAAAGCAGTCCGGTTTCGAGCGTGATTCGTTTCAGCAGGCGTTTCAGGGAAATCGTGCCACGGTCAAAACGCGCCGCGTAACTGAAAACCTTGGCGAATGCACCGATGGAAAGGATTTGCGCGCCGAGAAGAGTGAAGATCACCCCAAACACCATTGTGTGCACGTCCAAAGTGACGCGGGAAGTGATCGGACGCGGCCCGGGCAGAAGCCAGAAGATCAGGCCGAAGCCGGAGGCGAGAAGCGTTCCGCCGGGAACGAGATAAAGCCAGTTGGGCGCATAGAGCAGCATGAAACGAAGGCTTCGCCAGCCGTCGCGAAAGCTGCGGAGGTGGGGCGGACGGCCGCGTTTGTCGGGCCAGAGGATGATTGGAATTTCGGAGATGCGGGCGCCGATCTGGGTCGCCTTGATGACGAACTCAAGAGCAAATTCCATGCCGGAACTGCGAAGATCCAGTTGGTCGTATAGCGCGCGACTGAAGCCCCGCATACCGCAATAGCTGTCGCCCACTCCGGTACGGAAAAACACGTTCACCAGCCAGCTTAACCCGGGATTGCCAAAATATTTGTGCAGCGGAGGCATGGCGCCGGGCTTGATGCCGCCGCGGAAGCGATTGCCCATAACAAGGTCGTAGCCGCGGCGCAGTTCGTTGACGAAGTTGGGAACCTCGCTGAAATCGTAACTGTCGTCGGCGTCGCCCATGATGACG
>DATLVJ010000088.1:0-3741 GCA_035577585.1 Candidatus Limnocylindrales bacterium | reverse complement strand
ACTACGACCACATGTTTAGTTCCGGGTTGCAAGTGAAGCGCCGCCTCCAAGGTCTTCTCTGGTCGCGCTACTCCCCAAACCCCAGTAAAGTTAGAATCGAGTCTCGGAGGATCGGCGAACTCCTCTGTGCTGCCCCAGAATACAATCGGTGTATTTGGGGAAAACATCTCGTGTGAGTCTGACATGAACTTGATCGGGGATGGCCCAACCGCAATGATCAAATCTGGCGGTCGATCTCGATACTTATAAAAGTACCAATCACGAATCTTGCTTTGGGAACCTTCATCCGGAAAAAGGCTCGTATCCAGGTCTTCGCTGTAGAACTCGATCTGGTAGGGCGATTTCTCCAGGACCGCGAATATCTCCTTGTTTATGGCGGCAACGCCGGGCGACCAAAAGCCCAGCTCATTGAAGATGAGAACTCGTCGGACTTCTTTAACTTGAGCTGGAGCGGGACATTGGAGGAGCAAGAAAGCTCCTGGCAGAAAAAGCAGAAACTTCCATGTTCCCGAACGTTTAGAACTGCCTCGGTCAGGAGGCTCCGCCCCGTACCGGCGAGCCCTCGAATTCCTTAGTGCTAGTGGCCCAGCCAGCCAACGAATGAGAGACACAATGCACCGGCCGAATCGACCGGTTTGGTACCGGTAAGTCTGGCAACTTAAATCACCTGTGGGTGGACACACCGGGGGAGTCTCCCACACCAGTTCGGCCGATACTACCTGTCAGAACTTACAGTTCGGTTTCACTTGCCATGGTGGTAACTCGGGGCTAACATCCCCGGGTCTCCAGCGCGCTGTCTACGTTGCAGGTCAAGTTTCGCGCCAGAAACTTGTACAGAGGCACCGTCTTCCCGCCAGAGCTTAGGTTACCAATGACAGTCGACTCAAACTCGGGGTTACCGGTGCGTCCGCTCGCCGGCTGGGTTCGGCTTGCAGTGTTCACTATTGGCTTGGGGCTGGCGGCTCGGACGTATAGCCAGACGGCCTCAACGGGTGCCGTGACTGGCGTCGCGCTGGACCCTTCCGGTGCCGCTCTCCCGAGCGTGGTTGTGCAACTTGCTAAACAGGGCGGAGGTGAGAAGAAGTCATTCACCTCGGACGAGAACGGAAGATTCGGCTTTCTTTTTTTGCCACCAGGCAGGTATGAACTCCAGGCGAGCGCGGCGAATTTCGAGCCGCTGAACCTCACGGCAATAAACGTCCAAGTTACGGAGACAGTCCGGCTCGATCTGCATCTTCGGCTCGCGACGCGCATCGAGAGCGCACAAGTGTCCTCAGACCCCTTGATGGTCCAACTTGACTCCTCGGCATTAGGAAGGGTGGTGAACGAAAACGCAGTCAGCGGTTTGCCGCTAGTGACCAGGAATTTTGTCCAGATTGCAAGCCTCTCTCCTGGGGTTTCAGCCGGAGTGTATAACGCAGGAGAGCTTGGGCTTGGTGGGACCGCGTTGTCTCAAATCGCAAAATCCAATGATGGGATATACGTTCACGGAACACGTTCCTATGACAATAATTTCCAGTTTGACGGAATTAGCGTGAGCGACGTACAGGGCAGTGCTGGAGGCAGTGGCGGAATTCCTATTCCCAATCCTGACAGCATTCAGGAGTTCAAGGTCCAGACAGGCCTCTACGACGCGGCTTACGGGCGCTATGGCGGTGCCAACGTCACTTTGATTACAAGAACGGGCAGCAATGAAATCCATGGTTCTGTTTTCGAGTTTTTCCGCAATGAGATTCTCAATGCTAATGATTTCTTTCTGAACCGGACAGGCCAGAAGCGCCCCGCCCTCAAGCAGAACCAGTTTGGGTTCGCGTTGGGAGGACCGATCCAGAAGGACAAACTACTTTTCTTCGGCTCCTATCAAGGGACGCGTCAGGTGAACGGCATTGCTGCCGGTCAGTCGAGGACTGCGTGCACCGCCAGCCTAAGCGAACCTCCGCTAACGAACGATCGCACACCCGCTGAACTCGGGAAATTATTTGCCGGCATGACTGGCCAGCAGGGGGGCACGGCAATCAAGCTCGATGGCTCCAACATCAATCCCGTGGCTCTGAACTTGTTAAATTTCAAACTTCCAGACGGAGCTTTTCTGATTCCAACGCCACAAACTATTGACCCCCAAAAGCCATTTGCCCAACAAGGTTTTTCGGTCTTCACGGATCCTTGCCACTTCAGCGAGGATCAATTTTCAACCAATGTTGATTACCTCGCTCGGCCGAACAATAAAATCGCGGCGCGTTTTTTCGCCGCAGATGAGGATGAGGTCGTCACTTTTCCAGGCAATGGCCTTAATCCAGCGGGCAACATTCCTGGATTTCCAAGTCCCGGCGATTCCAGTTTCAGAGTTTTTTCGCTCTCTCATACCTACAGTTTCCGCGACTCGTGGCTCAACGATGCGCGGATTGGTTATGTCCGAACCAGAACCCGCACGGAGGCAATGACTCCCTTCAGATGGTCGGATATCGGGGTTGCTGAAGGAGAAATGAGCCATAATAACGATCTCCCGAGCCTGAGCATTCAGGGCTCGACAAGCATTGCATCCGGGTTCCCGCGCACTATCACCCAAAACAGCTTTGTGTTCAGTGATGACCTGAGCTTCGTTCATGGGGCTCACCTAGTCCGATTGGGAGGATCCCTTACCCGGTTGCAAGACAATGTCAATCTCGTGGGTCTCGGGTCACTCACGCAGTTTCTGAGCTGGCCGGACTTTCTGCTTGGCCTAAGCGCAGCCAGCAACGGTTCCGGTTTCAGCAACGTCTTTGCCTCCCTGGATGACTTCGGCCTTTCAGATCGTGAATACAGAGTTTGGGAAGGCACAGGCTTTGCACAGGACGACTTCAGAATTCGTAAGTCATTCACATTAAATATTGGCTTGCGCTACGAACGCCTCGGCCAATTTGGAGACAGGCTGGGCAGGAACGCAAGCTTCGACATCCTCAAAGCCGATCCGAACCCTCCGCTCGGTGGAAGCACGGCAGGTTACATAGTGGCTTCCAACTTTCCAGGTGAACTTCCCCCAGGTGTTTTGCGGGCAACGAACACTTTCGGAAATGACGGCGATGGGCAAAACACGATTTCTCCGCGACTAGGGTTTGCCTGGCAGTTCTTGTCCGGCACAACTCGATTGGTACTCCGAGGTGGCTATGGCACCTATTATTCCCGACCCACCGGCCAAGCCTTTTATCAAAATGTATTCGGCGCTCCGTTTTCTGAGTTCCGGATAAATGCCGGGAGGGCAAACGCCTCCGCGACATTTCAAGCTCCGTTCCCCCAGCCGTTTCCCACGCCGGAGTCCTTCCCCATGTTCCCCGCGTACTCGCCCACCTCCAGCACGACCATTTATTCCGTCGCGTCCGACTTTCGCCCCGCCTTGATTCAACAATTTTCGTTGAATGTTCAAAATGAGCTACGCGATGGTTGGCTCTTGGAAGTTGGTTATGTGGGAACTCGCGGTACGCACCTGGTGCGCCAACGTTCTCTGAATCAGGCCTTACCGGCGTCCATCAACGATCCAATCCGGGGGGAATCCACAAATACGTTCGCAAATATTCCGTTGAGAGTCCCCATTCCAGGGGTGCCGCCGGACTCGCTTCAGGTAATGGAATCTGCCGGCGCCTCCTGGTACAACGGGCTTGAGGTCAGCTTGACGAAGCGGCTAAGCCACGGCATCCAGTTCCTCGCTTCGTACACTTTCTCCAAGACCCTGGACACGGATGGCTCCGACATTAATTCAACTTCGTC
>DATLVJ010000087.1:0-4517 GCA_035577585.1 Candidatus Limnocylindrales bacterium | reverse complement strand
AGGGGTTCGCTATTATGACGGATCGGCGCTTATTGTGGTTTCCCCAAGTTCAACGGCTGGTTCCTGTTCCCCACGCCGGGTGCCGCACCCTTATGGTTTTCAAGTGTGCGGGTTTTGATTTTCTCTTCCTCTTCCTTCCCGCTCCTCAAACTCTGTCATCCCAAGCGGAGCAGCCCCATTTTTTCTTCCGCGCCGAAGTTTGGCGCGTCGGGCTGCGCAGAGAGGGACCATGGCAAGATTTCAACCAAATCGCGAATTGCGTGCGAGCAAACTCGTGACGCTTGCTCTCTTGTTATTGAACTCGTGAATTTCTAAACTCCTCAACTTCCTCCACTCACACCGGTTTCCCCGTTACGCTAGACACCGTCACCGACAACAACGGATCCGCCGGAGGCTCGCTCGGCGCCGGCGCCTTCAACACCTGCTCCACCGCCTCCGCCATTCCTTGCGTCTCCTGCTCTTTCGCCTTCAGCCAGCTTCCAAACGTCGCCTTCTCGCGCGCCACGCCATCCAAATTCCGCCGGATCCGTTCGCCGTAGTGCGCCTTCACCAGCTCCAGCTCCGCCTGAATCTGCAAATTTTCTTCTGCCTTGCGCGACCACTGCGCTTCCGCGTGCTTCCGCTGCTCTGCCGCGTACGCGTCAATCGCCTCCTGCCGCACCTTTGCGTCCTGCAGCACTTCGTCCACCGTCACGCCCGCCGCGTCCAGGGCCATCAGCACCGCCGCTCGCCGCAACTCTCTCGACGCTCCGCGCAAATGCTCGCTTCGCAGCATCTCCACCACTTTGCCTATGCTGTATCCGCGCCGCGGACTGGTAATCCCCGCCGCGCGATAAATATCCTCCACCGGCAAAAGCTCGGTCTCGAATCCGCCGCCGCTTTCCCCACCTGGCATCGCCGCCGGCCTGGCCACCGCCGTCCGCTCCATTCGCGGAGCCGCCTCCGCCGCCCTCTTCGCCGGCTCGTTCGGTGCATTGTTGCCGCCGTTCGCCCGCAAAAGCTCTTCCTCGTCCCCTGCAAACCATTTGAGTTTCATGAATCCCCTCCCCTTCTTCGCTGGCTTCTTTTCTTTCTTTTCCTCGAAACCGTTCCCCGCCAAAACTTGTTGTGCCACCTTCACCGCGTCCACCGGCGCCACATTCGCCACCATTGCTGACGGACTCTCCGCCCGCCTTTCATCGTGCTTCATCAACCGCGCCGCAATCGGCTCCTCAATCCGCGCGATGAACTCCCTCTCCACTGCTGTAGGGGCACGATCAGCTTGCACTGAGTCCCGCCGAAGTGTCGTGCCCTCCTCCCGATCCACCCTCGGACCAGTGCCCCTATTCGGAACACTGTCCCGCCTCGGCCCACTCTTTCTTCCCGCCATCAACTCCGCGTCTCGAGCCGCACATGCCTCGCTCACTTCACTCTTGCTGGCTTTTACTTGTCCCGTACGCGGAGGGAATCCATTCCCTTTTGCTCTTTCCGCCCTCCGCCCCGTGTCCCGGTTCGGACCACTCGCCGGCATCGGACCCTTCGGCATCGGCCAACTCACCGCATCCCTCTGTATCCCAACCAAAAACTCTTTCCCATCTACTCGGCAATACTTCGCAATCCCCGAAAACTGTTCCCGGTGCGACCGGATGTACACTCTCGTCCCCACTCCCACGTTCGCCTTGATCCGTATACACGCCCCTTGCGCCGACCGGTTCTCCATCCGCGCCGTCACCGATTGCAGCGTCCCCGAGTTCTCCATCCACGACGCCTCCACCAATATCATCACCGCCGTGCGTGGCTCTGGCGTAGCTCCGCTCATACCCTCCTCTATCGGCAATCTGAATGAGCAGTTCAACCACCATCCGCCCCGCAATCCCAACTCGGAACACTATTTTTTTCTTATCTGTCATTCGGTGCCGCGCCCTAAAGTTTTCAAGGTGCGGGTTTTTCTTCGGCTACATCAAAGGCGTTTCACAGGCTCGCTCCCCTGCGCGGAGCGGTACTGACACTAATCATCGGAGTGGTAGCGAGAGCAGCCGCGTTCTTTATCCTCAA
The DNA here is from genome assembly GCA_035577585.1 of Candidatus Limnocylindrales bacterium. GTDB lineage: Bacteria > Acidobacteriota > Terriglobia > Acidiferrales > UBA7541 > Acidiferrum. The sequence goes on along the minus strand of DATLVJ010000087.1, from coordinate 2,483 downwards.
GTTGATCTCCTGAGCTTGAAGAACCACGCAAGGCATCTGCTGGATTAGAAAAATAGCGGCCTCAGCGAAGCGATTAATGTCATACTAATTGCTGGCCGGGAAGGGAGATATACTTACTCGGATTCATCCGTTCCAATTTCGATACAGGCTCCCTCCCTCACCTGAGTCCGTAACGCGAAGACTTGCCCCGCCCCATTTTTCCTGACGATGAGTTTCCCGGCTTACGAAGCATCGTGGCGACCGAGACCGTTTAAACCGGAAAAGCTGACCCGCAGTTTCTCTCGATCGTCCTGTAGCTGAGCAACGAATTCACCGACCGCACATTTTGTGTGCCGTCAGAAAAGGGCATCACCGGTGCACACCTCTCAAATTCTTCAAGCATGGGGCAAAATTCTTAAGGGTGAACCACCTTCCCTTTCGATAGAAATCACCAAGGAATGCCCCTTGAAATGTCCGGGATGCTACGCCTACGACGCAGCACATCTTGGCGGCGAACAGACATTGCGCGACCTGAATGATCGAAGAGGCCAATCGCTGGTGGACGGAGTGCTTGAAGTCGTCGACAGGCTTAAGCCATTGCATCTATCCATCGTCGGTGGCGACCCGCTGGTCCGCTATCGTGAATTGGAGTTGATGATTCCACCGCTGCTGGCGCGCGGAGTTCACGTGCAGATCGTGACCAGCGCCTTCCGGACGATGGGTCCCACCTGGGCGAAACTGGAGCACCTGCATATCGTCGTGTCCATCGACGGGTTGCAACCGGAACATGATGCCCGGCGGGCACCGGCAACTTACGATCGCATCCTAAAAAACATCACCGGGCAGCGAGTCACCGTTCATTGCACCGTCACAGGGCAAATGATGAAGCGGCCGGGATATCTGGCCGAATTCCTGGAATTCTGGACGCCACGCCCCGAGGTCAAGAAGGTATGGTTCAGCCTGTTTACGCCTCAGGTTGGAGATCAAATGCCGGAAATCCTGACCTCCGAGGAGCGGCAGCGGGCCATCAAGGTCATGATGCAATTGCGGAAGCAATTTCCAAAACTGGATATGCCGGAGATGGTGATTGAGCAGTTCGCCGCGCCGCCACAAAGTCCCCGGGATTGTGTTTTCGCACTCACTACGCGAACCCTTTCGGCGGACCTGGAAACATTGATCACTCCATGCCAGTTTGGTGGAAATCCTGATTGCACGTCGTGCGGATGTGTTGCGTCCATGGGCTTGGCCTCCATTGCCGCACATAAATTGGGAGGCATACTTTCCGTCGGAACGATTTTCCGGGCCTCCATCAAGATCGGCCGGAACAGGGCGAAGTATCGACACAAGACTGCAAAGAAACTTCAACCCAGGGACTCGCTCCAAATTTTGCCGGAAAAGCAAGCGGATTGCGGCAGCCTGGAACAAAGGTCGAAATAGCTCGTGAAGGGCACTGCTCAAATTCCGGATTTGACCGCTCGGCAGGAAAGCGAGATCGCCGCGCTTCGCAATCTTTCCGCGCGAGTCGGCAATGATCCGCTGCTGGTGCAGGCCAGCAATGGGAACACTTCCATAAAGCTTGATGGGATTCTATGGATAAAAGCGTCCGGCAAATGGCTCGCTGACGCAATGCGAGAAGAGGTGCTCGTCCCGGTGGAACTCCCGAAAGACTGCGAGGCTGTTGACAACTGGACGGAAACCGCCGAACGCAACCTTCTAAAGAGTGAGATGCGTCCATCCATTGAGACAGCAATGCACGCGGTCCTTTCGTATCGTGTTGTCATCCATGTGCACTCGGTTAACGCGATTGCCTGGGCGATACGCGAAGATGGACCCGAGCAACTTAAAGAACGGCTTCTCGGCCTGCACTGGCAATGGATTCCTTACGCGCCATCCGGTATTCCCCTGGCCCGGGAAATCCAAAAGGCAGTAGCCCGTGCGCGAGACACCGATGTTTTCCTGCTGGGGAACCACGGCCTGGTCGTCTGTGGCGCGGATTGTGGTGCCGCGGAAGAGTTGCTCTTCGAGGTGGAAAGACGGCTTGCGATTTCTCCCCGGCCATTTCCGGGGCCCGACAACACAGTGCTGAGCATCATTGCGGGGTTCGCCGGATGGCAATTTCCTGATTTCGAGACCCTGCATGCCCTGGCCACCGATGAAGTGTCGCTGAAGATTCTGAAGGGCGGCGTGCTCTATCCATGTCAGGCCATTTTTTTGGGCCAGACGATGCCTCTATTGCCGCCTGCATTTGCCGAGTCGGAATTCAGAGAAAGCCTGCTGTGCAAAGACGCTACACCGCCGTTTGTCGCCGTTGAAAAAAGTGGTGTGATGCTCAACGAGAAGCTGACCACTGCCCAGCGCGCCACTTTAATCGGCCTGACCGAAGTAGCGCAACGAACCGAAGAATCCGCGCCACTCCGCTATCTGAACAAAGCGGAAGTTGACAACGTCCTCGGCTTGGACGCGCATGGCTACTTTGACGAACGACTGCCATAAGTTCACCTCAC
>DATLVJ010000086.1:0-9886 GCA_035577585.1 Candidatus Limnocylindrales bacterium | reverse complement strand
TTCTTCGAGGCTGCAATACCTGGGGCTGGCTTCGGCGCTGAAAGACTTGTGCGACAAGCTGGCGGCTCAGCATCACCTGACGATCGAATTGAGTGTGGACTGCCCGCTGAACCGGCTGCCGGAATCCGTGGAGTTGTGCATGTACCGGATCGCGCAGGAAGCACTGAGCAATGTGGTGAAGCACAGCGGGGGAACGACGGCGTTTGTGAAAATTGCGATGTGCGGAAAGACGGTCAGCCTCTGCGTTGCCGACGATGGACTGGGCTTCGATACGACCGCGGTGCGCGGAGGAATTGGGTTGACCAGCATCCGGGAGCGGCTGCGGCTCGTGGGGGGAGAGCTTTTTATCAAGTCGTCCGCAGAAACCGGGACGGAGCTGGTTGCGGAGATCCATCTGCCAGCGCGCAAGGCAGGGGCCAGCGATTGAGAATTCACGCACCCGCCCGATTGGGCGGTCGCATATTTGCGGGTAATAGTCTTCTAGAGTCCCGCTCACATCCAATCTTGGGGAATCCATGACGAAAAAAGTGAAATGGGGAATTTTGAGCGCGGCGTCGATTGCGCGGCGGCGGGCCGTGCCGGGGATGCTTCAGTGCGAGCTGGCGGAAGTTGCGGCGGTGGCTTCGCGGTCCCTGGAAAAGGCGCAGAAGTTCGCGGAGGAGTTTTCCATACCGAAGGTCTATGGGACGTATGAAGAGTTGATCAACGACCCGGATATAGAGGCGATTTACAATCCCCTGCCCAACCATCTGCATGTGGAGTGGTCTATCCGAGCGGCCAGCCGTGGAAAACATGTGCTTTGCGAAAAGCCGGTGGCGCGCACGGTTGCAGAGGCGCGGCGATTGCTGAGAGCGCGCGACGAGTATGGCGTGAAGATCGGCGAAGCCTTCATGGTGCGAAGCCATCCGCAGTGGTTGCGCGCGCAGGAGCTGGTGCGCGGCGGGCGGATTGGAAAACTGCGGTCGGCGGTTTGCTTGTTCAGCTATTTCAATGTGAACCCGGAAAATGTGAGGAACTCGGCTGAGTTGGCGGGCGGGGCGCTAATGGATATCGGTTGCTACCCTGTGCGAATGTCGCGGTTCGTGTTTGGGGAGGAGCCAGTTCGGGTGATGGCTTGCGTGGAGCTGGATCCGAGTTTCAAGACGGACCGGCTGACTTCGGCGATTCTAGAGTTTCCGACGGGACAATGCATTTTCACAGTGTCAACGCAGCAGATTTATTACCAGCGGATGCAATTCCTGGGAACGGAAGGGCGGATTGACATTGAGATTCCATTTAACGCGCCGACGGACAAGCCGTGCCGGATTTTCATTGATGACGGGAAGGATTTGTACGGAGGGGCGAGCCAGGTGACGGAGTCACTGCCGATCTGCAATCAATTCACGATACAGGCGGATCTGTTTTCGCGGGCGATCCGAGAAAATATCGAGGTACCGAATTCGATGGAGGATGCGGTGTGCAATACGGCAGTGATCGAGGCGCTGTTTCGGTCGGCGCGATCGGGCAAGTGGGAGACGCCGGAGGGGTTGTAGCGATTGACGTACCAGTTCGAACCACAAACAACAGAATTGTTTTGAGAAGGGGCACGACGCCGGCGTTCCGAACAATCTCGACTTAACAAATTGGTTAGTTCTTACGTTGAGATCCTTCGGCCCCGATCGGAATCGGGGCCTCAGGATGACAAATTGCCGGTAGGTGGCGGTAATGAAAGCGGAGGATTAGTCGTAGTATTCCTGGCCGAGGTGGGTGATAAGGTCTTCGCCAACCATCCAGCGCAGGGTGTTTTTGAGTTTCATTAATTGGATGAAGAGGTCGTGCTCGGGATAGAGTTCCGGGGCGGTCATGGGCGATTTGAAGTAGAAGCTGAGCCACTCCTGAATGCCGCGCATACCGGCGCGTTGCGCCAGGTCGAGAAAGAGCACCAGGTCGAGAACGATTGGAGCCGCGAGAATCGAATCGCGGCAGAGGAAGTCCACCTTGATCTGCATGGGATAGCCGAGCCAGCCGAAGATGTCGATGTTGTCCCAGCCCTCTTTGTTGTCGCCGCGCGGGGGATAGTAGTTGATGCGGACCTTGTGGTGAATTTTCTTGTAAAGCTCGGGATAGAGATGCGGCTGGAGGATAAATTCCAGCGCGCCGAGCTTGGACTCTTCCTTGGTTTTGAATGAGCCGGGATCTTCGAGAACTTCGCCGTCGCGGTTGCCAAGAATGTTGGTGGAAAACCAGCCGTTGAGGCCGAGCATGCGGGCTTTGAAGGCGGGGGCGAGGACGGTCTTGATGAGGGTTTGTCCGGTTTTGAAGTCTTTTCCAGCAATTGGCACGTTGTGCTTTTGGGCGAGGGCCTGCAGCGCGGGGATGTCCACGCTGAGGTTGGGAGCGCCGTTGCCGTAGGCGATGCCGCTGGTGATGGCGGCCCAGGCATAGAGCATGGAAGGGGCGATAGAAGGATGATTTTCCTTCATGGCCTTCTCAAATTTCTCGGGAGTGGAGTGAACGTCGTCCTGGGTCAGAAAGATTTCAGTTGAGCCGCACCAGAGCATGACCATGCGCGAGCAGCTGTGCTTGGTTTTGAATTTTGCGATATCGGACTTGATCTGCAACGCGATTTCGTATTTGTTCTTGCCCTTCTTGACGTGCTTGCCATCGAGCATCTTTACGTATTCGCGGTCGAAGGCGGCGGGCATGGGCTTGATTTTGGAGAGGAACGTTTTCACCATGGCCAGGTGATGCGGGTCGAGCACGCCGGCTTTGGCGGCAGCTTCATAAGAGCTGTCCGGGAAAATATCCCAGCCGCCGAAAACGATGTCGTCAAGCTTGGCCAGCTTCACAAGATCTTTAATGCGCGGCGAACGGCCGTCGGTGCGCTTGCCCAGACGAATCGTAGCCATTTGCGTCAGCGAGCCGACCGGCTGCGCTTTTTTCGTGCGCACAAGTTCCACGCCCGCCATAAAGGTTGTTGCAACCGCGCCCATACCCGGAAGGAGCACTCCAAGCTTTCCTTTCGGCGCGGCAATACTGGTTGGCTTTTCCATGAATTTCCTCAGTTATTTCGTAGGTGGACCACACAAGGCACAGCCATCTGGCAGGAAAGCTGTAACCCAAACTATCAATGATGGAGGAAGCCCGGCGGATATGCAAATCGAAAGCGGGTATTCGCGAAGGTTTATGCGGCGTTGTTGTGATGGGTGACCATTGTGGGGTGATCGGGATGAGCGGGGCGCGCGGATGCCGGGAATCATTCGGGTGGCTCAGGGGATTGGCCACCTGAAGGTAGCTGCTACGCGGGTGTGGCTCAGTGGGCGTCTTTGGTTGAGCCGTAGAGTTCCAGTTCTACATTCACGATGGGCTTCACTTTCAGGAGGAAATTACTGGGGTCCTTGATGCCCCATTTAGTGTAGGGGACGTCGAATTTAGCAGTTCCCTTCCAGTGGTCGCCGGAAAATTCGGAGTGAACGTTGACGACTAGTTCGTGATCGGTGCCGTGGAGGGTGATGACGCCTTTCAGTTTGAAGTCGGAGGGCGCTATGAGGGAGACCTGGCCGTCGATTTGCGTGGGGCGGAAGGCGGCTTCGGCGAATTTCCAGGTTTCGAGGATTTCCTTGTGGAGGCGCTGGTCGCGGGAGGAGTTGCCGGTATCACAACTGACGGCATTGACGACGATCGAGCCGGAGGATTTACCGGATTGCGGATCGAATTGGAGGGAACCGCTTTTCAGGGCGAGGGTGCCGTGCACCATGTGCAGGGTGCTGTCCACGTTGAAGTGAACCTTGGTTTGTGCGGGGTCGAGGGTCAGCGCGACTTCGTGAGTCGCCCCCGCGGTGGCTTGCGGGTGTGGTGGCGCAGGCGCGGCCGAAGGCAAGATTGCCAGGCAGAAAATGATTGTCGCCGTGGAGGCGGTGGATTTCCAGCTGAATGCGCGCATAGTTTTCTTTCTCCCTAGGTTGTGAGAAACCGCCATCCGAGTTGCGCGCCAGTGGACAGCCAATCTCCCAAAGCCGCTTGCCCCGTGTGAGCGGCAAGCAATTGCGTAAAAAGTTGCGGCTGCTTCGCCAGGCTACCGATGGATCGTGTCCGCAGCTTGTCATTCCCAGCCAGTGTCAACAGCAAGTCTCCCATAAGCGAGGGCTTTCGCGCCTGCTCTCGATGAGCCCGTTCGTAGCTCGACAAGTTGCTGCTCTCCATCGCTTCGGCTAGCGTGATGGATTGACGGAACGCGAGGCGCAAGCCTTCGCCGGTGATCGCGTCCACGCCGCCAGAAGCGTCGCCGACAAGCGCAACATTGCGCGAATGGACGGAGCGAAGCGAGTGCATTTGCGTGATTGCGCCCCTCTCGCGGCTGGCGAGTTCCGCTCCGGCCAGCCGCTGCGCCAACTGCGGAGAATCTTGCAGCAGCGACGCAAAGCCACAATCTTCCGCGCGCTTGGCCATGACCACGATGCAGACTTCTTCGCGAGCGATCGGTGTTACATACGCCTGAGCATGACGGCCCCAATAAATTTCAACGTGATCGGACCAGGGGCGGACGCGATAATGGCGGCGCGTGGCATATCTTTGAGATTGCCGCGATGCAGCATCCAGACCTCTCCAACGACGGACGCGCGAGCCGCTGCCGTCTGCGCCGACGATCCAGCGCGCGGGAACAAATTCGCGGGCCAGTTGGGCTCCGGCTTCGGTGATACCGGCGACGGGGGTGCGCCAGAGCAGTTCGACGCCACATGCTTTGGCACGGGCAATCAGCCACTCATGCAGAATCGTTCGCCTGATTCCAACTCCCGTGCCTTGCGGGAAATCTGCGGCGACCTGAGCGTCGCGTTGCAGGAAACGGATGCCGCGAATCGGGTAACCCGCGTCAGGAGGAATCTCCAGGCCAAGTTCGCCGAGCGCCGAAATTGTTTCGGGCATCAGGCCCTCGCCGCAAGCTTTATCTATCGGAGGTTCCGTCCCGTCTGCGACCGCGACGGACAATCCGCGTTGGCGCGCCGCGATTGCAGCTGCCAGCCCCGCGGGGCCGCCTCCTACTACAAACACATCCAGCTTTGTTCTGCCTGAGACCACTCCTAGCCTCCCAGATCTGGATTTATTTGCGAACTGCTTTCGTGAATCCGGCTTCAGATTTTTGCCGCCCGGCGGGCCAGGCCGAGGGCATCGCTCCAGAAAGAAGGTGAAGTATGCGCCAGTTCCATAACGCCGCGAATGGCTGCGACATACTCATTCAACTGATCATGTGTCACCACCAGCGGCGGCGCGGCTTTCAGGACCATGAAGTTGTTGCCGCAGATCTGCGTGAGAATATTTTTCTCGCGGAACATTCGCATAACCACGATTTGGCCGAACATCGCCGGATGGATGCGGTGAAACGTTTCGAACGGCACCCGCAGGGATATTTTTCTCGGGGCCGTAAACTCGATTCCGGAGAGCAGGCCCATGCCGCGGACTTCCTTCACCATTTCGAAAGGAGCCAATTCGTTGCGGAGCTTGGCGCGAAATTCCTCACCGAGTTCCAGCGCACGCGGACCGAGTTGCTGCGATTCGAGGACGTCGAGCGACGCGAGGCCTGCACGCATGGAGAGGCTGTTTTCGCTGAAGGTGGAAGTGTGGACGATGGCGCGGCGCAGGGAGGAGTAGACGGCGCGATAGATTTTGTCTGTCATCAGCACGGCGCTGACGGGCATGAGGCCGCCGCTGAGGGCTTTCGCCAGAATTACGATGTCGGGGAGAAGGTCGAACTGGTGGGAGGCGAGAAAGGTTCCGGTGCGAAACATCCCCGTTTGGACTTCGTCGAGTATGAAGAGCGTGCCGGTTTTGTGGCAGAGATCCTGGGCCTTTTGCAAATACGCTTTTGAGGGGACGCGAATTCCTGCCTCGGCTTGGACCGGTTCAAGCACGAGCGCTGCGTGGCGCTTGCTTTGCAGAGCGGTTTCGAGCGCAGTTGGGTCGCCGTACTCGACGCCGACCGTGTCCTGAAGGAGCGGGCCGAAGCCTTCGCGCCAGAAGGAGTCGTTCATCAAGGAAAGTGCGCCAGTTGTGAGGCCGTGGAAACTGCTTCTGGCGTAAACGATTCCGTCGCGGCCTGTGGAGGCGCGGGCGAACTTGATGGCGGCTTCGACGCCTTCGCTGCCGCTGCTGCCGAAATAGACTTTTTCCAAGCCACCGCCGGCGAGAAGGCACAGGCGTTTGGCGAGATCGCCGGCGATCTCCGGGACATGGCTTTGGAGCATGGCGGGGCCACTCTTGTCCAACTCGTCCTTGAGGGCCTGGACTATATAAGGATGGTTGTGGCCGGTGTTGTGGACGCAATAACCGGAAAGGAAGTCAAGGATGCGGCGGCCGTCTTCGGTAAAGAGCTCGCTGCCAGCGCAACGCACATATCGGACGTTCATGTCCAGGATGTTGAGGAGGGCGACCCACTGTGGATTTACGAATTGTTCATAAGAATTGCCCGGCGAGTGTGACGAAGAGAGCTTGGAGGCCTGAGTTGCCATGGGATTATGGATGCTCCTCGTTACACCGGAGATGCCTTAGCTGTGGAGAGGGGACAAGAAACGAATCAGCCCAATTCGCATTCCCCAAGCATTCAGCGGGCTCATGGGGGTGGGACGCGCAAAACGCATCATAAGCTACGCTTGGGTTCTGGAACATTTCTATTAATTTGACTCATTCACCCAAGTACCTCATTCTAGTGCTTTCAGGGGTACCTGCCATGTCGCATTTCGGACATGGTTGATGATGGGCGGCGATCGGTATCAGAGTGATATTTTCGGGGCCATCATCCACTGATGGATGGTGGCCGCTCTTGTTTCCGGCGGCTGGGAAAGAACCTTGGGGAGGGATTCGGAAGTGTCTAACGGTTCGTTGAAATCCCGCAGCAGTGTTCTTACCGATGGGGCGCACCGTGCGCCTGCTCGCGCTATGCTGCGCGCCGCCGGACTGAATGATGAAGACTTCACGAAGCCGCTGATCGGCATCGCCAACACCTGGATTGAGATCGGCCCGTGCAATTACCATTTGCGGGAACTGGCGGTGCATGTTCGAGAAGGAATTCGCGCGGCGGGTGGAACGCCGCTGGAATTTAATACCGTCTCGATTTCCGATGGCATCACGATGGGAACGGAAGGGATGCGGGCTTCGCTGATCAGCCGCGAGGTGATTGCGGATTCGATCGAACTGGTGACGCGCGGCAATCTATTGGATGGGCTGATCGTCCTGGTGGGCTGCGACAAAACAATACCGGGCGGGGCGATGGCGCTGGCGCGCCTGAATATCCCAGGTTTGATTCTTTATGGTGGATCGATTGCGCCCGGTCAGTTTGAAGGGCACTCGGTGACGATCCAGGATGTATTTGAAGCGGTGGGCGCGCACGCTCGCGGGAAAATGAGCGATGCCCAACTGAAAGAGCTCGAATGCGCGGCTTGCCCCGGAGCGGGAGCCTGCGGCGGGCAATTCACAGCGAACACCATGGCGCTGGTGTGCGAATTTCTGGGACTTGCGCCAATGGGAATTTCGAGCGTGCCGGCAACCGACGTGGGCAAGGCTCACGCCGGAGAGCTTGCCGGGAAATTGGTGTTGGATTTGCTTCGCAAGAACACGACGCCTTCGCAAATCATTACCAAGGCAGCGATTGAAAATGCGATCGCGGGCGTGGCGGCGACCGGGGGCTCCACAAACGCGGTTCTGCATCTGCTGGCCATTGCGCGGGAAGCCGGGCTGGCGCTTTCCATTGACGATTTTGACCGCATCAGCTCGCGGACACCGATCCTGGCCGACCTGAAACCTGGAGGAAGATTTGTCGCAACCGACCTTTATGCAGCAGGCGGCACTCCGCTCATCGCGAAGCGCATGCTTGAAGCCGGTCTGCTCCAAGGAAACTGCATCACCGTCACCGGACGCACCCTTGCCGAAGAAGCCGAAGGCGCTAAAGAGACGCCGGGACAGCAAGTGGTCCGCGGCAAAAACAACCCAATCAAGGAAACGGGCGGCCTAGTGATTCTGAAGGGGAATCTGGCGGCGGAAGGCTGCGTGGTGAAAGTGGCGGGGCACAAAACGCTGAATTTCAGCGGGCCGGCGCGGGTATTTGATAGCGAAGAGGCGGCGTTTGCGGCCGTGGACCAAGGAAAGATCAAGGCGGGCGACGTGGTGGTGATTCGCTACGAAGGGCCGCGCGGCGGGCCGGGAATGCGGGAGATGTTGGCAGTGACAGCGGCGATTGTCGGCGCGGGGCTTGGGGATGATGTCGCGCTGCTGACCGATGGGCGGTTTTCCGGGGCGACGCATGGGCTGATGGCGGGGCATGTGGCGCCCGAAGCGGCGAACGGCGGGCCGATTGCGGCAGTGCGCGATGGGGACAAGATTACGTTTGACTTGCCGAAGCGCACGCTGAGCGTGGAATTGACCGACGCAGAGATTCAGAGGCGCATGGCGAACTGGAAAGCACCGAAGCCGAGATACACGCACGGCGTGTTTGCGAAATACGCGGCGCTGGTTTCGTCTTCTGCGCTGGGTGCGATCACGACGGTTCCGGCAAGTTTTGCATCGGACAACGCTCCGATTTCTTCGGGGAGAACTCTATGAAGCTGACGGGTGCGGAAATACTCTGCGAAACGCTCACGCGACTAGGCGTGAAACATATTTTTGGGTATCCGGGCGGAGCGATTCTTCCGGTCTACGACGCGCTTGGCAAATCCAAGCTGCACCACATTCTGGTGCGCCACGAACAGGGGGCGACGCACATGGCGGACGGCTATGCGCGTGCGACGGGCGGGGTTGGCGTGGCAATGGCGACTTCCGGACCTGGAGCGACCAACATGGTTACGGGTATTGCGACGGCGATGCTGGATTCTTCGCCGGTGGTCTGCGTCACCGGGCAGGTCAGTAGCAAGCTGCTGGGCTCCGACGCGTTTCAGGAAGTGGACATTACCGGCATCACGATGCCGATCACGAAACACAACGTGGTGGTTTCGAAGGTGGAGGATATTGCGCGGACGGTGCGCGAGGCGTTCATCATTGCCAACACGGGACGTCCCGGACCGGTGCTGGTGGACATCACGAAAGACGCGCAACAGGCGACCGCGGAGTTTGATTGGGAAGCGAGCGAGCCGAAGCTGCCGGTGAAGCGGCAGCGCAACAATCATGATCAGGCGGAGTTTGACCGGGCGGTGGAGTTGCTGAACTCCGCGAAGCGACCGGTGATTCTGGCTGGCCGCGGCATCATGCTCTCCGGGGCGATGCGGGCGTTTGAGCAGTTTGTGCACACCAGCAACATTCCCGTGGCGATGACGCTTTTGGGGATTGGCTGCTTCCCTGCCAGCGAGCCGCTGAACCTCGGCATGATGGGTATGCACGGAGAGGCGTGGGTGAACACGGCGATTCAGGAAGCGGATTTGCTGATCGCGGTGGGGATGCGGTTTGATGATCGCGTTACGGGCGACCTGCGGGTGTATGCGAGGAATGCGCGGAAGATTCATATTGAAGTGGACCGCGCGGAGATCAACAAGAACGTGAAAGTGGATGCGGCGATCATCGGCGATGCCCGCGAGATGCTTGAGGCGCTGATGCCGCATGTTCGCGAGCGGAATCACAGCGAATGGCTTTCGCATATCGCGGGTCTCAAGGGAGATTCAGCGGTCCGCGATATCCAGGCGTTGCCGGACAGCGGACATCTGTATGCCGCGCACGTGATCAACGATCTTTGGAAAGTGACGGAGGGGAATGCCATCGTGGTGACCGACGTGGGCCAGCACCAGATGTGGGAGGCGCAGTATTACCACCACAACGCTCCGCGCACGCTGATTACCTCGGGCGGGCTGGGGACGATGGGATTTGCGCTGCCCGCGGCGATTGGGGCGAAGATGGCGCGGCCGGACGCGGAGGTGTGGGTGGTGGTGGGTGA
>DATLVJ010000085.1:0-2116 GCA_035577585.1 Candidatus Limnocylindrales bacterium | reverse complement strand
GTTCGGCAATGGTGGACACACTCCTCGAGAGCCAACTCTTCGGACATGTGCGCGGCGCGTTCACCGGCGCAACCGACACGCGGCCCGGTCTGTTTGAATACGCCAACGGCGGCACGGTCTTTCTCGATGAAGTGGGCGAGACTTCTCTGCCGATGCAAGCCAAACTGCTGCGCGTGATTCAGAACCGCGAGATTCAGCGCGTGGGTTCGCCGGAAGTGAAGCAGGTGAACGTGCGGTTGATCGCGGCGACCAACCGGGATTTGCGCGCAGAAGTCCTCTCTGGGCGGTTCCGCGAAGATCTCTTTTACCGCCTGAGTTCCATTCAGATTCGCATTCCCTCGCTGGCAGAACGGCTGGAGGATATTCCCCTGCTGGTTCAGTTTTTCCTCAAGAAATACAACGATTCGTACGGAAAAAATATTGCCGGCCTCACCCGGCGGGCCCAGACAGTTCTGCTCCAGCATCCCTGGCCGGGCAATGTGCGGGAGCTGGAGAACGTCATTTCGACTGCGTGCATCACCGCCACCGGCGACTTTATTGACATCAGCGATCTCCCGGAACACCTGCAGCACCGCGGCACCCGGACTGCGGGTGACGAAGACTGGCGGCCGCTGTCGCTCGACGAAGTGCGCAAAGTGCACATCCAGAAAGTGCTCCAGATGTGCAATGGCAACCGCCTGCGCGCGGCGCAAATTCTGGGTATCGGCCGCACCAGCTTGTATCGGTATCTGAAACGCGACGGACTCGACGTCCGCCCGCACACCAGCGGCGCCGCCGCTTGAATTTTTCCTCCGCCAACAACCGGGGGCGGACCGCCTCGCCCCCGGTTAGTCTCGGCTCCCAGCTTTAAAAGCCGTTCGTCACTCACCCATCATGGCTCTTCCCCGACTGTCGGCACGGCTTCACGCCTGATACACTTTGGTCGTCGCGCGGCGCCGGCCTGGCGTGCGCCTCGATTTTTCGTGGCACCATTTTTCACTGATTTCAGGAGCGCTCTGTTTGGACGTTTCCGTTATTCTTTTGACGCGCAATACTTGCCAGCAGACGCGCGAAGCTATCCAATCCGTGCTTGCTTCCTCCGGACCCCTTTCAAAAGAAATTTACGTGATCGATAACGGCTCGACCGACGATACTGCCCGTATTTTGCCCACTGCGTTTCCGGAAATTCATTACCAGCAAATGGAAAGCAACGTCGGATTCGCTCGTGGCGTGAATCTGGCGGCTCGCGCGGCAAAGGGTGACTTTTTTCTGCTCCTGAATTCGGACGCTCGCCTGTCGCCAGACGCGCTTCAGCTTGCCGTGGAATGGATGCGCGCGGATCCCGGTTGCGGCGTCGCCGGAGCGCAATTGCTTCACGACGATGGAAAAAAACAGAATTCCATTGCCAACTTCCCTTCTTTGGCAACGGAACTCCTGAACAAATTCCTGTTGCGCGCGTTATGGCCAAAACATTTCCCCGGAAAAGAGCGGGAATATCCTGAGCCGATGGAAGTCGAATCCGTCATCGGCGCGTTTTTCCTGGTTCGCCGGGACGTGTGGGAAACGCTGGGAGGAATGGACGAACGGTTTTTCTTTTTCCTGGAAGAGACGGATTTCTGTTTGCGCGCGAGGCAAGCCGGATTTGCAACGGTGCACATCCCGCAAGTGCTCGTGTGGCATGGACAAGGCCAAACCGCGAAGCAGGACCTGCCCGCGGCCCGCATCGAATACTGGCGCTCGCGTTATGCTTACTTTGCGAAGCACCGCAGCGTGGCGGTTCGCCTGGTGTTGCGGTGTGGTTTGCTGCTGCGGCTGCTGCTCGATTCGGCGGTAAGCGGCTTGCTGACGATGGCCACCGTCGGGCTATCGCGCCGATGGCGGGAAAAGTTTGCTGTGCATCGCGCGCTGCTGCTATGGCATTTGCGGGGATGTCCTGCAGGAATCGGCCTGCCGCGGTGAAGTCAGGCCGGAGTGTTCCTGAATGAAACATCGTTTCTTTCCCCTCCAATTTGTTTTTGCTCCGCAACAGCCTCGCAAATTCCGCGCCGCTTTGCCGGATTTCCGGTATTCTGAACATGATAATTTCTTGGCCCCTTCCCCAGGCAGCCAAGATGACGTCCAAAAAAATGCGCCGCAG
>DATLVJ010000084.1:0-8923 GCA_035577585.1 Candidatus Limnocylindrales bacterium | reverse complement strand
AAGCGAAAAAAGAGCCGCCTGGTCGCAGCACCCGGTGTACTTCGGCCAGCGCGCAATCCTGCAGCTCCCGGCTCTTCAAATGGTGCAAAACCAGGATGGCAACGGCCGACGAAAACGACTGGTCGGCAAAAGGCAACGTCGCCGCATCGCCACAGAGCGTAGTCAATTCGGCGCACTGGTGTTTCTGTTCAAGTTTACGCAGCAGCCGGGGATCGTATTCGAGCGAAGTGACCCGGGGCGCTAGTTTCAGCAGGTGTCCCGTCGCTGCTCCGTAACCCGCCCCGATTTCGAGTACGTGATCGCCCAGCTGCGCTCCGGACAAGACCCACGGAAGCAGAAACCGGTGCGTCATGCGCTGCCACAGCGAAGTGGAGCAGAAGAAGTGTTCCATCCTGTTCATGGTGGTATGCCGGGGAATCTTTATTGTAGCGCAGCCCGAGTTGAGCGGTCTGATTTACTTGACACTCTTACTTAGCACCCAGCCGGAAGCTCTTCGTCAGTGGCAATTGCCCGACCCGGAATCCGTAAATCTCTTCCCTGCTTCTGGAATAAACCTCCAGTCATAGCCTGTAGCTTTAAGAGTCAGCTTCAAAACACCGAAGGTGTCATTATTCCTTACTTCGCTGTGCCATTTGGGAAGTCCGAATTCGCGATGATTCTTTCCGCCGGTGCCGACTACGAATTCCCGAATTCCGCGTTTCGGATCCGCGGCTCCATTGGGATCCTGTGGCGCAAACCGCTCATAGTCGTGGTCGTGGCCATTCAGAATCAGCTCCGCGTTGAAGTCATACAACGCCTGCCAGAATGCCCCAACCTCCGGATCATTCCCATGGTTGAGCCCGGAACTGAACCGCGGCTTGTGAAAATACGCCAGCGTGCAGCCCACCGGATGCGCGGCAAGATCCGCTCGCAACCATTTCTCTTCGGGGGATCCAGCACCGCAGCCGCCGACCTCCTCGCACTCGGAATTCAGCACGACGATGTGCCACGAGCCGAGTTCGTAGCTGTAATAGCCGGTCTTCGGGTCGCCAGCAGCCGGGCCAAAATATTGAAAGTAGTAGCTTGCGCCCGTGGAATGAAACTCATGATTACCCACCGCCGGCCGGGTGCGATCCTTTACGCGTCCCCAGGTTCTGTCGTAGCACTTGAAGTCTTCCGCCGCGCCGTTCGGATATGCCAGGTCGCCCAACGCCATCACCGTTCCGGGATTCGCTTCCAGCAACTTCGCCGTAGCCTCCGCGCCGGCAAGATCGGTGCAGTCAGCGATATCCCCTGCGCCGATTAGGACGACTTCCTTCTCCGCCTGGCTCGGCCCATCCGAACTTGGCAGAGCAGGCGCAAGAATCAGCGCCGCCAGAATCAGCGACATGACCAGGTACAAATCTTTTGGCGAGAACATAATTCCCCTTCCCAGAACTCTCGGCGGCTATCGCATTTCAGACAAGAGGATACAAGCATTCCGTTGAGCAGCGGTTAGATCAAAGAGGTAGTTCGTGAGTAGCTTCTTACTTGCTCAAGCGCGCTAGTGCAGCATCGGACGAATTCGCCGCAAAGCTGCGGCAAACTGATCGGCATTGAACGAAGAGGGGTTCTCCAACAGCTGAAACAACACGTTGATCGCACCGCGCACTTCCGCGTCGTTCGAGGGTTTTGTGTCCTTGGCATACGCGATGTACAGCGAGTCCATCGCCATCGCCGCCTGCTCTGCCGCGCGTTCGTCGGCAATCGCGATATTTTCCGCGTCGTCCGCGATGCGCTGCATCATGCGCAGGGTCACCGCCTGGTCGTACTGCATCGCCGCCAGCCGTTCGGCAATCTGCTGCGCCAGCGGTGCGGCCGCCGAGGCCGCGTTCGCCACCGCCGCCCGGTCTGGGTTCAGCTTACTCATCTCGTTCGACACGGCCAGCAAATGCCGGTCCAACTCCTGTCCGCTCCCGGAATCAATCTGTTTCGCCAACAAACGGAATACCGCGTAGCGCGATGAATTCCATGCCGGATCGCCGGGACGCCGCCCCTCGTAGCCATGCGCCTGCCGCCAACTGTCTTTCGCCGGGCCCAGCGAGTGGTGGCAAGCGAAGCAGGAAAGTTCCGAATACTCCGGCCACACATCTTTTTTATCAAATCGTTCGTTGCGAGCGCGCCACGCCAGGCGCTCCATCTCTCCGCGAAGCTGCACTGCCTGCCCCGTGCCCCAATCCCGCACCCCACCCCACGCCGTTTCTTCCGCGGGTTTTCCTGGAGCAGATTCGCGCGGCACTTTCCAGTGCCGGGGCATCACGGCCGAAAATGAATCCAGCTCAAAATAAAGATCCGGGTGTCCTGCCGCGATCATCTCGTGGTCGACAAATTTGCTCTTTGTCCCCAGATGGCACTCCAGGCACTTCTCCGTGCGATGAATCACGTTGCGTGTGTCATGCATCCCCAGCGCCACGGATTTTTCGTGCGGCCAATCCCGCGTGGTATGCGGCCCCAGCCACGCCGACGCCGGACCATGGCAATTTTCGCAAGAGACTCCATCCGCCATCTCAAACTGCCGGCCGCGCTGCTCCGGCGTGGTATAGAGCGCGTGGCACGCCAAACACTTCGGCGCCGCTTCTGCCTTGTTCTCCAGCTTCAAAATGCGCGCCATGCGTTCGCCGACGTCCCCGGTCAGCGCCCCGAATGCGCGGCTATGCTTGTCCTGCAGAATCCAAGTCGAATACTCATTCTGATAAATGCGGCTACCCGCCACGGGTTTCACACTCCCATGGCAACTGGTCGCCGCGCAGGAACCCGGGCCGATGTACTTTGACGGCTCTGTCGTATCGGTCGAAGCCGACCGGGCCGGAAGCAAACAAAAGCACAGAGCCGCGAGGATAAGGGCAGGTTGTGCGATGCCAAGCTTGAGCTGAATTCCCATTGAGGGTTGCGAGAAGTTCTGATGCTTTATATCGTCCCCGAGCATCGGAAGTCAACGACCACGAATTTCTGCCAGCGACTCAGTCTTCCGTTAGCCCAAATAGTTCGTTAACCCCGCCCCACAGTGGCTCGTGATTCATTGGCGAAGAATCCGCATACCCATCCAGCAACGATCCAGCACCAGTTTCGCTGGTGTTCCAAATTAGACAGATTAATTCCCCGTTGGGTGCAATCGTTGGTGAAAGCTCTCCTCGGATGATTTCCCGTGAGCCGAGACCCCATAGAAGAGGCAATCCAAATGTTTATTACGCGCGCGGTAAAACGAGTGACCCTATTCTGCCTGCTCATTGCTCTCGCTTCCTACGCCTTTCCGGTGATGGCCGACGACGACGATCCCCCCTCGCGCGTTGCACGGCTCGCCTACGCCCAGGGCTCGGTCTCCTTCCAACCCGCTGGAACCGATGATTGGGTGACCGCGGGAGTGAATCGCCCTGCTACCACAGGGGACAAATTGTGGTCTGATCGCGATGGGCGCGTGGAACTGCAACTCGATGGCTCCATGGTCCGCTTGTCGAACAACACCGGTTGTGCGTTCCTTAATCTAAGCGACAGCGTCACACAGATTCAATTATCCACGGGAACTCTGTTGGTTCGCGTGCGCCGCCTCGACGACAACGAAACCTACGAAATTGACACCCCCAACCTGGCGTTTTCAGTGCTGCGTCCCGGCCTGTACAAAATCACCGTCAATGAGGCCGGAGATTCGACCGCCATCCGAATTCGCAGCGGCGCGGGCGAAGTAACTGGCGGCGGCGCTGCTTACACTGTACACGCCAACGATTCCGCTACTTTTACCGGGTTCGAGCGCCTGAGCGCGAACTCCGAAAACTACGGAAACCAGGAAGACCAATTTGATAGCTGGGCCGCGACTCGCGACCGTCGCTCGGAGCACTCCAACTCCGCCCGCTACGTTTCCTCCGACGTCGTGGGTTATGAGGATCTGGATGATCACGGCTCGTGGCGTCAAACTCCCGATAACGGCAACGTCTGGTTCCCCCGCACGTCCGTCCCAGGTTGGGCTCCCTACCACTACGGCCACTGGGACTATATTGAGCCGTGGGGATACACCTGGGTAGATGACGAGCCCTGGGGATTTGCCCCATTCCATTATGGCCGGTGGGTGTCATATGAAGGTTCCTGGGGTTGGGTGCCAGCGCGGCCGCGGACTGAGGGCGAGGCCTACGTGCGTCCCGTGTACGCGCCCGCCCTGGTGGCTTGGGTCGGTGGTCCTCATTTCGCAATCGGCGTCGGAGTTCGCGGCGGAGAATACGCGTCCGGCGAGAACGTGGGCTGGTTTCCCCTGGCCCCGCGCGAAGTCTACGTGCCGTCTTATCGGGTGAGCCGCAATTACGTAAACAATGTCAATGTGTCGAACACCACCGTGAATTCGACCGTCGTGAACAACTACTACAACACCACGGTCGTCAACAACAACGTGAATGTGACGAACGTGAAATACGTGAATCAAAGTGTGCCAGGTGCTGTAGCCGCAACCACACCGCATGCGTTCACCGGCGCCCAGTCCGTTAACAAAAACTCTGTGAAGGTGGATCAACGCGAAGTGGCGAGCGCGCCCGTCAGGGCTTTTACGCCATCAGCCGCGCCTGCCAAACAAGCGGTTTTGGGCACTGCAACGGCCGCCGTTAAACCACCCGCCGCCATTGAGACACGCGCGGTCGTCGCAAAAGTGGCGCCCCCCCCGCCACCACCCACATTTGAGAAGCGGCAGGAAGCAATCAAGAGCAATGGTGGAAAACCGCTTTCGACCGCTCAGGTGCAACAAATCGCGCCTCCAACCACGCGCCGCGAAGCTCCTGTGAACATCGCGCCCGTCGCCAAGGCCGCCGCGGCCCCAGTGCCCGTTGCAACGCCCGGTGCGAACCATCCGGGTCAGCCTCCCATTGCTCAACCGCAACCAGGGCAACCCGCGCAGGTGGCGCCGAATGCCAACACAAAAGTTGCCGAACCTTCGAACCGTCCGGGAGACCACCCAGAGAATCCTCCGGTAAACCCCCACGGCACTCCAGAACCAGTTCAAACCAATCGGCCACCCGCGGCAAACAAGCCTCCTCAACCAGCGACGCCAGAGACGGTGCAGCCCAACAATCCACCGGCCAACCGTCCCGGGGATCGTCCAGCGAATCCGAATATCGCTCCGGAGCCACTACAAACCAACCGGCCACCCGCCACGAACAAGCCTCCTCAGGCAACGGCACCGGAAACTGTGCGGCCCAACAATCCGCCGGCTTCCCGCCCAGGGGATCGTCCAGCGAATCCCAATACCACTCCGGAACCCGTCCAATCGAATCGGCCCCCGGCAGCGAATAACCCTCCGCCACCTCCGGACCGTCACAATGACCGGCCGGCGCCCCCAAATGATGCCAATCCGAACGCAAGCAAGCCGGGAGTACCGAACGGCGAACCGTCCACCAGACCTCCGAACGACCGCCCGGCGGATCGTCCCGGTAATCCGAACACCGCGTCGCAACCGCCACAACCCAATCGGACCGTTCCGCCCCAGGCAGTTCATCCGAACGAAATTCCCAATCCTTCTCGACCGGTTGTGCAATCCTCGCCGAATGTCGAGTTGGACCGGAAGCACCAGCAAGAGCAGGATCAGCTTCACGCGAACCAACAGCAGGATCGGCAGAGAGTTCAACAGCAGCAGGAGCAGGAACACGCCAGGCTGGCCCAGCAACAGGTGGATGCGGCCAAAAAACAGCAAGTCGAGCAACAGCATCAAGGGCAGACGCAACAATTGCAGGAAAAGCACGCGCAAGAGCAGAAGCAACTGCAGGACAAACAGAAACAGGAACGCCAGAATCCACCCAAGCCCCAAAAGAAGGAGGAGCCTCCTCCAGCGGATAAGCCCTAATCGCACGTGACATTTCCCGTCACGCGCACGTGGAGGTGCGGCACAGCCGTCATGATCGGCATGAACTGTCAGTCGTTTCTAGCTCGCCATAGCAAGGCCAGAATTATTTAAGCCATGCGAGGATTGCTGACGAAAATGGTCATCGCTCGCCTACTGGACACAACCTCGCATCGCGACACCCAGACTTGAACGGCCGCCTCCGCTGCGAAATTTGAGTTTGACTGCTGCGTATTCTCGCCATTCCTCATTGCCTCAGATCGCTTACACTTAGAAACCTCGCTATTTACAACCGGCGTTATCCCCCCTAGTATGCGTGGTAACAGTTCCTGAAATGCGCCGGCGATTGCGCGACACGGCGGAGTTTCGCGAGACCTATCAACGTGATCTTTGACGAACTGCGAGCCATCCAACTGCGTTTCGGGTATCTGCCAAAGGCGGAACTCGAGTCGCTCTCTGAGCGCACGCAAACTCCCCTCTACCAGCTTCACAGCGTCGCCAGCTTCTATCCGCATTTCCATCTAACGCCACCCGCCAAGGCTGAGGTCCGCCTCTGCGACGACATGAGCTGCCATCTCAACGGCTCCTGCGAACTCCGCGCCGAACTCCTGCGCCGCTTTTCCAGCCTGCGTCCGGAAGACGTGCAGGTGAAAGACGTCAGCTGCCTCGGGCGATGCGATCAAGCGCTTGCGGTTGCTGTAAACGACGAAATCCATGTTCACGTGAATGCCGACAAGGTCGAAGACCTCGTCCGCGGCGCCATACGTGGCGATCACCAGCACGCTGAACATCCCCACGAAACTCGCGTCGCTTGCGCTTCCGATCCTTATGGCGACGGCGAAAAATATGGCGTGCTGCGCAGGTTTGTCGCCAGCAAGGATTGGGACGGCCTGCTCGCCATATTGAAGGAAGCCGAATTGAAAGGCATGGGCGGCGCCGGATTCCCCACCTCGATGAAGTGGGATCTGGTTCGCAAACAAGCCGATCCCGTGCGCTACATCGTCTGCAACGCCGATGAAAGCGAACCCGGCACCATCAAGGACCGCTTCATCCTCAGCCATCTTCCACATCTCGTAATCGAAGGCATGGCCCTCGCCGGCCTCGTGACCGGGGCCAAGCGCGGCATTCTCTACATCCGCCACGAATATCCCCTGCAGGAAGAGATTTTCGGCGAAGAGTTGCGCCGCTGCGTGAAAGCCGGATTGATCGGTAAAAAAATCCTCGACAGCGACCTGGACTTTGATCTGGAAATTTTCGTCAGCCCCGGCGGCTATATCTGCGGCGAAGAAAGCGCCTTGATCGAAGCCATCGAAGGGCACCGCGCCGAGCCTCGCAACAAGCCACCCTTCCCCGGACAAATGGGGCTTTGGCAAAAGCCAACTGTGATTAATAATGTCGAAACCTTCGCTAACGTGCCACAGATACTGGCGCGTGGCGTCGAGTGGTACAAAGCCGCGGGGGTGAGTGGCTCCCGCGGACTGAAGTTCGTCGGCGTCAGCGGCCAGGTGCAACATCCCGGGGTCTTCGAGGTTCCCATGGGCACTTCCATGAGCGAAGTGATCTTCGGCCACGCCGGCGGCATCCGCGGCGGAAAACAATTGAAAGCTTTCGCTCCCTCCGGCCCGTCCTCGGGTTATCTGCCCGCTTCCATGGTCGAGGTGAAATTAGACTTCAAGGCGCTCGCCGACGCCGGATCCATGCTCGGCTCCGGCGCCATCGTGGTTTGCGACGACACCACCTGCATGCTGGACATGGCCCTGAACGCGGTGAAATTTTATCGTAACGAATCCTGCGGCAAGTGCGTTCCCTGCCGCATGGGCTCGCAGAAAATGGTCGAAATCCTTACTCGCTGGACGCAGGGCGGCGTCAGCGAATCGCAATTCGCCGCGGACTTGAAGCTCGTCGACGATCTTTCCGCCGCCATGAGCCAGACTTCCATCTGCGGCCTCGGCCAGATCGTTCCCGCGCCAGTTCAATCAGTTCTGAAACACTTCCGCCCGGAAGTCGAAGCCCACGTCATGAAGGGACACTGTCCCAGCGGCATCTGCTTCTCCGCAGCGAATCGTCTGGCGGAATTGCCGCGCGTGGGGATTCGCCCATGACGCCCGCCGCCATGATCGAACTCACCATCGACGGCAAAACCGTCCAGGTGCCGCCGGGCACCACCGTCTTCGATGCCGCCCGTATGAATGGCATTTCCATCCCCACTTTGTGCCACCTGCAGAGCCAGACGCCCGTCGGCGTCTGCCGCCTTTGCGTCGTGGATACGGGCGCGCGTGTTCTCGGCGCGGCTTGTGTCCGGCCCGTCGAGCCGAACATGAAGGTCCAGACGAATTCGGAAAAAGTTCTCGCCGCCCGCAAGACTCTCCTTGAATTATTAATGTCGGATCACCCTTCCCCTTGCGCGCGCCAGGAAAACTCCGGTGACTGCGAACTGGAAACCCTTGCGAAAGAAGCCGGGGTCGGCACGCCAAGATTCCCGCGCCGCACCATCTCCCGCGGCCACGACGATTCCTCGCTCGCCATTGCCGTCGATCACGATTCCTGCATCCTCTGCGACCGCTGCATCCGCGGCTGCGACGAAATCAAAAACAATTTTGTCCTCGGCCGCATGGGTAAAGGCTATTCCGCTGGCATTGCCTTCGATCTGAACGCCCCGATGGGCGACTCCACCTGTATTTCCTGCGGCGAGTGCATGGTCTCGTGTCCCACAGGCGCCCTCACCAATAAGGGCGTTGCGGGCACGGCGCTCGCCGCCGGTGCCGATGCGGGACTCACACCGGAAGAACTCCACAAGCTGCCCGTCTTTGCCGGCGTTTCCGGGACATTTCTGGAACTGAACCGCGGCGCGATTGTGAAGCGTCGTTTCCGGAAGGGCGACGTCATCTGCCGGGAAGGCGATTTCGGTTCCACAGCCTTCTTCATCCTGGAAGGCAAAGCGCAGGTTTCGATCTCTACCCCCATCGCCCACGTGAAAACCGAAGGCGGCGCCATCGGCCTCTTCAAGAAGTTGAAAAGCTCGCTGGTCGGCCGCGAAGAAGACAAGCGCGCCGAAGAAACCCGCGATCGCACGATTCCCATCGACGCTTCCGT
>DATLVJ010000083.1:0-9495 GCA_035577585.1 Candidatus Limnocylindrales bacterium | reverse complement strand
TGCATCCGGCAACGCGAGGCATCGTCAGCGGTATCGGTGTGCTGGATATTTTCGTAGGGTTCGGGTTCTTCAATTCGCGTCCGGTGCCAGCCCGTGTGCCCCCTCCTTCCAACCCGTAAACCGCTGCTTTGCTATGTGACGGACCGCCGCAGCCTTGCCGGCGCGCCGGCTCTCGCTACCGAACTTCAACTTCAGAAAATAGAACAGGCCGCAAAGGCTGGTGTGGATTGGATCCAGATTAGGGAGAAAGATCTGTCCGGGCGGCAGTTGGCGAAGCTCACGGAGCAGGCCATCTTACGCGCCGGGGATGGCTCGGCTGTCTTGGTGAACGACCGAGTGGACGTGGCGATTGCCGCCGGCGCATCCGGCGTGCATTTGGGCGAGCACAGCTTGCCACCGATGGAAGTTCGGAAATTAATCAGCCAGCGTTTGGCGGGCAGAAAGTTCCTATTGGGAGCCTCGGTGCATTCGATGGAAGGGGCAGTGCAGGCGGAACAGGCGGCCGACTACGTGATTTTTGGGCCGGTGTACGCAACGCCATCGAAGGCGGGTTTTGGACCACCGCAGGGCATCCAGCGCTTGAGGGAAGTGTGCCAGCATTTGACGATTCCGGTGCTGGCGATCGGCGGAATCACACTGGAGAGCGCGGGGGATGTGATGGCGGCCGGCGCCGCGGGCATTGCGGCGATTCGCCTGTTTCAGGACTCTGGGAATCTGGACGATCTGGTAAGGGAGTTGCGGAAAAATTCCTAGGACATTAACCGGCGAATCAGTCGAATCTGACCCGCGTGATAGATGTCGTGGAACGCAACACCATAAAGCGCGGGAAGGAGTTTCTTCGCGCGCGGAGTTTTCAGCACACGGCGGATGGCCGCTACCAACGCCTGGTGTTCCTTGTCCAGCAGCGCCAGATCGGCGCGCCAGGCGGATTCGGTGGCCTTTCCTTTCTCCGGCCGCGTGAAGAAATTGCTCCCTTTCAGAATGAAAGAGCCTCGTTTGCCGCCTTCGATGCGGCGTCGCACGGCATATTTCCAATAAGCGGAATGCAGGGCGAGTTCCCAAATATTGTGACGTCCCGGTGCGGGGCGCCAGGCCGCCTGGCTTGCGGAAACGCCTTTGAGCGACTGGCGGAGATTCGGGCCGTGCCAGGTTTTGCGGGAATAGCCTTCGTCGAGAAGTGCCAGAACGAGATCATCCGCTTTCATGCAGGCTCCTGAACGTGCGATTCATGGCCGGATTTTCCGCCGGCGGGAGCGTCGTGGCGCCAGCCGGGGTTTCCGAAAACGTAAAGAAACTTGTTGCGCCAACCGGGCGCCGACCGGGCATCGCGAAACATCTGCAGCCATTCATGAAAAGCAATATGGACTGGATTGAAGGTGCCAATGTTGTGCGTCAGGCCAAAACGCGGCGGGTCGGCGGGATTTTCCGGTTCGAACGAGCCGAAGAGTTTGTCCCAGATGATCAGTGTGCCGCCGTGATTGCGGTCGATGTAGCGGGGATTCGAACCATGATGCACGCGATGGTGCGACGGTGTATTTAACATTTTTTCCAAAGGACCGAGCGAGCGAACGAGTTCCGTATGGATCCAGAATTGGTAAAGCAGGCTGATCGCTTTCATCGCCATGATCATCGCCGGCGCAAAACCGAGGATGGGCAGCCAGATCCAGAAGATAAAACTGGTGAAAGAGCCGGTCCAGGTCTGACGCAGCGCGGTCGAAAGGTTGTAGCGCTGCGAGGAGTGGTGCACCACGTGGGAGGCCCAGAAAAAACGGCATTCGTGGCTGATACGATGGAACCAGTAGTAGCTGAACTCGTCGCCGAAGAAAAGAAGCACCCAGGCCCACCACTGATAGCCAATCGGGAAAATGGCAAAGCGGTGCAGCCAGGTGAGGAGGGCGAACTGGAGCGCCTTGGCAAGCAAATCGATAAACACACTGCCGAGACCCATGGCGATGCTTGCGGCCGCATCCTTCACTTCATAAATATCCCGCCGCATGATGGCGCCGGCGATGGCTTCCGCAAACAGCAGAGCGAGGAAGGCAGGAATGGCAAAAGTAATCAGGTCAGGCATCGGATTAACGGCACGGAGCCAGGAAGCTTTGGATCGAAAAACCTCCAGCGAAGCAAAAGTTTACACCCGGACGAAAATGAGCGCATGAGAAATGGCAACCGGCCGGTCAAGTTCTCGCAGGCTCGCTGTGCTGGTTATACGGCTTGGGCGCGGGGGAATTCCGGGATTTCTTGTTCTGGTAGAGGCGTTTATCGGCGGCTTCGAGAAGTTCAGGAGCAGACACACCATCCGCTGGATAGACGGAGCAACCGATGCTTACGGAAAGCGGCGGAGGATCCGTTTGGGAGCGGAGACAACTGGAAATGCGATCGGCGACACTTTGGGCGCGTTCGGCGTCGGCCTCCAGCAGGAGGATTGCAAACTCATCCCCTCCGTAGCGGGCGGCAACGTCGGTGGCTCGGCAGTGGTCCTTCATCACGCGGGCCAACCGATTCAGGGCGCGATTCCCAGCCAGATGGCCGAGGCGGTCGTTAATGGATTTCAAATCGTCGAGATCCAGGAGTAGCAGGGCAAACGGCTGGCGGGTGCGCTCGGCGCGGCGCACCTCTTGCTCCAGGTTCTCAAAGAATTCGCGGTAGTTGGCGAGGCCGGTCAATCCGTCATGGCTTGCGCGGAAGCGTATTTCCTCCTCGGTCTTCCTGCGTTCCGTGATGTCCAGAGCCATTCCGATGCAGCCGATGATCTTTCCTTCGATGTCGCGGTACGGCCCGATGCTCAGATCATAGAGCCGATTGCGGCTGGCGTATTCCACGCGGGAAGAAGCTCCATTGAGCGCGAGAAAATGCTGTTTGACGGGGGCTTCGCCGTCATCCTGGCAGCGCAGATATTGATAAATAGTCTGTCCGACCGGATAACGCGGAAAGCTCCTCGCCAGGCTTGCCGTGCGTCCCCAGTGGGACGTGACGCGCAAGTGTGAATCGGTGGTCCAGAAGAAAAGAGGAATCTGTTCTACCAACAGGCGCAGGTGCGCTTCCGCAATGGAACAAGAACTACCTGGCGCAAGAGCCTGGCCGCGCTCCACAATACCGATAATTTCACCCTGAGCATCGCGAACGGGCGACCGTTGGACTTGTACCGAAACGCGCAAGCCGCACCGGTTGAGGCGTTCCGTTACGGCGTCAGAGAGGGACGCAGCGCACGATGGATCTTGCAGCAAATTCTCGTGGGCCGGCAGTTCGTACAGAGGCAAGAGGCAAGTGACCGACTTGCCGAGGATCTCCTGCCGCGAAAAGCCGTAGAGCGTTTCCGCGCCCCGATTCCAGAGAAAAATGGCTCCGTCGAGTCCGAAGCCGACGACCGCTTCCCCAGGGTTCGAGAGAATTGTCTCCAGAAGTAAATCGGCACTGGGCTGAACAGACATCTTGTGCTGACGTGTCCTCGCCGGCTGGGAGCCGGCTTAGTCGGAGGCGCAGATACGCGACCGCAAGGGGATTGGGAAACCCACTGGCAAGAGGTGGAAGCCAGGCGGGCAAAATTGGAGCAAAGCCGAAGACAACGCCGCCAGCTTAGCACTGCGGTAAGTTACAGGGAAGCCAATAGTGGGGAACGGT
Organism: Candidatus Limnocylindrales bacterium; assembly: GCA_035577585.1. Taxonomy (GTDB): domain Bacteria; phylum Acidobacteriota; class Terriglobia; order Acidiferrales; family UBA7541; genus Acidiferrum. The sequence goes on along the minus strand of DATLVJ010000083.1, from coordinate 5,874 downwards.
ACGAAAGAGTAAAAGAAAAGGGAATCATCAGATGCAACAAAGTTGCATCAGAAATAAGACTAAGTTAGTCTGAATTAGCGTGCTTGTCTCAACTGATGAAGATTTGACAGGCCTTAATATCAGACTGAATCAGTCTTATATAACTCGATATGGAGATCCCACTTGAGTCCCTCGCACCCTTATCTCTTCTTAAGATTCCTTCTGGGAGCACTCTTATTCGTTGCAGTAGGAGGCTCGCTCTGCGCACAGGACAATCCCTACATGGTTGCTTATGACCATAATCTGGAGGAACCCGGCAATCTGGAGGTCGAATACTTCTCCACGTTCGGGACCCAAAGGGGTGGACCGAACTTTCACGCGATGTGGAGCGAGTTCGAGTATGGAGCCACGGCCTGGTGGACCACGGAGTTTTACCTTTCGGGGCAGACCACGTTTGGTGACAGCACTGTGTTCACGGGATACCGATGGGAGAATCGGGTCCGCCCGCTGAAAAATGAACACTGGATCAATCCCGTCCTTTACGTGGAATTTGAGGATATCAACGGCGCGGACAAAATCATGAAAGAAGTAGAGGGGCACGACGTGGAGTCCGATTTTCTGACACCGAATGCAGAGGCGCGCCAGGAACGCAAGCGCGAGGTCGAGCTGAAACTAATTCTTTCGAGCAATTACAAGGGATGGAATTTCACGGAGAACACCCTGGCCGTAAAAAACCTTTCGAACGAGCCGTGGGAGTTCGGTTACGCGCTGGGTGCGAGCCGGCCGTTGACGCTGACAGGCGCGGCGCAGAAGTGCAATTTCTGCTTGCAGCATTTTATTGCAGGCGTCGAGATGTACGGCGGCCTGGGTGATCGCTACCACTTCGGATTGCATGAGACATCGCATTACCTGGCGCCTGGTCTGGCTTGGAATCTGCCTTCAGGCTGGACCTTCAAGATCGAGCCGACGTTTGGATTGAACGACAACAGCCACCAATTCCTGCTTCGTTGGGGGGTTTCTTACGAAATATCTGGATTCGGACAGAAACTGGGCGCCTTGTTCAAGGGGAAGAGCTAATGAAACCCGGCATGCGGCCAGGAATCAGCGCCCTGCTGTTCGCCAGTTTGTGTTTCTTGTGCTCCGCGCAGACCAAGCCGGAAAGCACGGAGCCGCCAACCGATTACAGCGAACTGGATAAAGCGCCCGCAAAATACCGGGCCAAGGCGAACCCGATGGTCAAGGACAAGAACGCCGTCGCCGCCGGCGGAGTCTTATTCGAGGAGCATTGCGCGGAATGCCATGGAGAGACTGCGCTGGGCACGAAGAAAGCGCCAAGTTTACGCGTACCTCAGGTGCAGACCGCTCCGCCCGGATCGCTTTTCTGGATTCTGACGAATGGAATCGTGCGCAAAGGTATGCCGGTGTGGTCGAAATTGCCGGAGCCGCAGCGGTGGCAATTGATAAGCTTCATCCAATCGCTGGGGCCAGCGGAAGCAGCCGAAAACAAGGCAGCAGGCAAACCCTAATTTGAAGTTTGCGCAGGCTTGAGGGCCTCGTTCAGGACCATAGCGAGGCGAACGCCGGCTTGCGCGATGCGTTTCTCGACGACAGGCGCCGCGGCATCCTGATAGATCGCTCCCACGGCAAAATGCTGGTTGAACATCCGTTCGCCGACGTTATTCGCGTCGCTGCAGGAATGGACAGGAATCGGCGGTTCGATCGAATCGGCCGGCACCAGGCTTCCGTAGACGACGGTTTCCGCCAGATCGTGGCTCTCCCAAGCCCAGTCTTCCACGTGAATGCCGGCCTGCAACCAGGCCTCAGTCTGCGGGCTGAACGACTGATCCAGAAATTCGGCGTACTCGCCGGAATCCGCGCCTTCCATGTCGCGCTCCAGAATCGCCATATCCCACACGGAATGAAGATTAGGAGTGTAGGAGTGGTTGTGTTCGCGGGGATTACGGCGGAAGAAGCGCACTGGGACGCAATTGCCGCCTTCATCGTTGTTCGTCGTTGCATGCAGCGGCATATGCAAATCGCCAATGAAGTGGATGATGTAGCGCGCGGCGTCAGCACGTTTGCGCGGCTCGGCTTGCGGATCTTTCAGAATGGCAAGTTGTTCGGCTAATGCCTGCGTGATACAGCCAGAGTCGCCACAGAAAGCAGCCAACGGGCCGCGTGGCGCGCCGCGGGGGATGTCGATGTAATGCCACGGGCCATTTTTCATGAAGTTGCGGATATCGTCGGGCCACGTAGCGCTGTCGGCGAGCAGGCTTCCGGGAAACGGGCCGCAGTAGCGCTTCAGCTGCGGATCGATGGGGCTATCCTTGAGCAGCGTTTCCAGAATTTGCCGCGCTTCCGGGGTGAGATGCTTTTCGGCGATCAGAGCGACGGTCTGATGTCCCTTGCAACCCCACGCGAACGCGGGCGAGGTTACAAACAGCGCGGCGAAGAGTGAGAAACCGACAAGCTTCAATGCGACGGAGCCTACGCTCATGGAGAGTTCCTTGGGCCGGGCCGAAATTAACAGCTACGCGCTAAGCCAGCGCGCGATGGGCTTCCAGGACTCAATGTGGTCGCAGATCACGCGAAGAGCCGCGGTCAGCGGAATAGCGAGAATCAGCCCCATCCCTCCCCACACCCAGCCCCAGAACAAAAGCGCCACTGTAATCGCCACAGCATTCAGACGTACCTGGCGGCCGACAAGTTGCGGGGCAATCAGGTTCTGGGCGACCACGTGAATGCCGGTCAGCACAATCGCAATCACCCAGAAATGGCTGACGGATTTCCATTTGATCACGGCAAGGAGGAATCCGGGGAACCAGGCAAGGACGGCGCCGAGATAGGGAACCATGTTGAGCAAACCGGAAGTAATTCCAGCGAGGACAGGGTAGTCTAGGCCCAGGATCAGAAAGAAAATGCTGCTGAGGGCGATGACCACGAGCGTGACCACGGACATGCCAATCAGGTAGTCGCGCAAAACATCGCGTAAGTCTTCGAGAGTCTCCTTCACCTGATTGCGCCGGCTGACAGGAAACAACTGTAGCGTGCCATGCCAGACCTCACGCTTCTGGGCGAGCATGAAGAAAACAAGAAATGGAACAAAGGTAGCCTCAAGCACCAGGGCGTAGAGTGAACCGATGCCGCGAACCAACAGATTTCGGACCGCCCCGGAATCTTCATGAGGAACAACCAGTTTGGTTGGCTCGCCCGAACTGGTCAGGTCATTTACCCCACCTTCGATACGATTGATATTTCCCTGCACCTTGCTGGTGGCATCGTGCAGAATGTCCCGATACTTGGGCCAGTCGGCGGCGAAGTCAGAAGTACGTAGCCACAGGGTATATCCCGCTGCCGCGAGGACCAGGATCATGAGCAGAACGAGAATCAGGGCACCAATGGTGCGGGGGACGCGGAAGCGCTCCAGGAATTCCACTGCAGGGTCCAGGAAATATGCGATGAGGACAGAAAGAAGCACCGTGATGACGACACCCGCGGCGTAATAAAAAAACAGCAGGATGATCGCCGCAGCAATCAGCCGCATGCTGAAGTTTGAGCCGGAGATGCGAAAAACTGTTGTTTGGGGGGCTTCCGTGCCGGACACCGAGCGCTCCTCTTCCAGACACGTTAGCACAAACGAGGGCAAACCTGACGGAGTGACATCGAAATGTGATGAAGGATTAACGAATGATTATTTCCCGGCGGCCTGTTAAGGGCAAAGGCTGCAGGTGAATGCCGGAGGGATGCTGAGAACGGCGTGTGCTAGACTGCCTCAAGGTTGGTCAACCAGGCGGCACAAAACATCGATGGCGAAAGCACTTTTTGGCACAGACGGAATGCGCGGCGTTCCCGGGACTCCCCCGCTGGACGACCAGACGCTTTTTGCAACCGGGCGAGCGATCGGGGCCTATCTCAGGAAAGAATTTGGCGCCGCGCACGCGCTGATCGGAATGGACACGCGCGAGTCTGGGCCGCACATCGCTCAATTACTCACGGCCGGATTGCAGGCGGCCGGGGCGACCGCGGAGTTTGCGGGAGTGATCACCACACCGGGCGTGGCGTGCCTGGTGCGGGAAAATGACTTTCAGGCGGGCGTGGTGATTTCCGCTTCGCACAATCCATATCACGACAATGGAGTGAAGCTTTTTTCGCACGCAGGGATGAAGTTTCCAGACGCAGTTGAAGAAGCGCTGGAGGCCGAGATTTTCAAGGTGCGGGGAGAAGCTGTCCCCGCGGCGCGGCCAAAACTCGTGGCGAATCACGCGCTACATGAGGAGTACGTGGATTTCCTGAGGGGCCGTGTGATTCCAGGCGCAAATCTGTCCGGCAAGAGGATCGTGCTGGACTGCGCGAATGGCGCGGCTTTCCAGTTGGGGCCGGAACTGTTCCAGAGCCTGGGCGCGCAGGTGATTGCGATGGGAGTAGAACCGGACGGGAAGAACATCAACGCGGGTTGCGGCTCGCTGCACCTCGAGGGGCTGCAAAAACGCGTGGTTGCGGAACGCGCAGAATTTGGCGTGGCTTTTGATGGAGACGCGGATCGGGCGTTGTTTGTTTGCGGCAACGGCCACATCGTAAATGGAGACGGGGTGCTGCTGGTTGTCGGGCGGTATCTGAAGGCTAACAAACAATTGAAGCAGGATCGCGTGGTGGCGACATCAATGTCGAATCTTGGCTTGGAGCGAATCCTGGCACAGGAGGGGATTGCGCTGGCGCGGGCCGCGGTTGGCGACCGCTACGTGCTGGAAGAGATGCTGAAGTCGGGAAACAATCTTGGCGGAGAGCAGTCTGGCCACATCATTTTTCTGGATGATAGTCCGGCGGGAGACGGGTTGCTGACCGCGGTAAAGATCGCCTCGCTGGTGGCGATACGCGGCCCCCTGGAAAAATTGGCGGAAGGCTTGAAAGATTATCCGCAGATTATTCTGAACGTAAAGGTGAAGACGAAGCCGCCCATGGAATCCCTGCCGGACGTTTCGCGCGCCCTCGGCGAAGCGCAGAAGGCCCTCGGGGCAAACGGACGCGTGGTGCTCCGCTATTCAGGGACGGAACCCCTGGCGCGGGTGATGGTGGAGGCGGAACACCATGAGGACGTGAAGCGGTATTCTGAGTCCATCGCGAATGCGCTGCGTGCCGCAATAGGCGCCTGAAATGGCCTGAGTTTTCCTGCAAGAACCTGGGGAGCGAGCGTTCTAAGTGGGATGGCACTGGAGGCCACCCATGAATATAACGAGCTCTTCCCTTCTCACCCGGTATCGCACCCTGCCCCCGGCGCGGCGAACAATTTTGCTTCTATTTGTCCTGTGCACGGGAGTGTTGGCACTAGCCTGGCTCGGGCGACCCGTAGGCCGAAGCGGCCAAAGAGATTTTCCGGGGCACTCTGCCTTGGTCGCTGTCCCGCCTGGAATCCCGCCGGACGCGGATTTGAAAGCACAATGGGAACGCATAAAGCAGGCGCAAAAGAAGGCGGTTCCTGCGCCATCTCTTGCTGAGCAAGAGGTTATAACCCCGTTGACGGACGGGCCAGGTGACACAGGACCGATGATTGCTCACGCGGCGGAGCTTGCAGTCTCGACCAAAGAGTTCGCGCATTCGCGGGCTAACTTGGAAGAAATATTGGAGCGCCATCATGCGTACGCTGCGAAACTCAGAATGGTCGGTCAGCCCGCTGCCAGCAGTTTGACGGCGACGCTCCGTGTTCCTTCGTCCGAGTTCGCCTCCGCGGTCAATGATTTGAAGACATTGGGAAAAGTTGAACAGGAAGAACAGACGGCCGACGAAATCACGCAGCGGCGCGCGGACGTGGAAGCCCGGCTTACGAACGCGCAGAACACCCTGGAGCGGTTGCAGGGAATATTGGCAAAGGGCGGAAAAATCCACAATCTGTTGGAAGTG
>DATLVJ010000082.1:0-8000 GCA_035577585.1 Candidatus Limnocylindrales bacterium | reverse complement strand
CAAAACCTTGCCAACCATCTGGCAAACCGCTTCCTCATCATCCACGATCAAGACCTGTTTTTGCATGCAAGCATTCTCCGTTCGCAGTCTCCGAGAGTAGCTTCAATCGCTTCCACTAATTGCTCGGATTATTTCTTGAAGCCCCTACTCCTCCAGGACCGAGGTTTCCCGGAGGCGAAATACGAATGGATGTGCCGACAATCTGACGGACCGTCTGACAGTGGTCTGATACAGCCACTTTCATGTGGTGCTCCTGGCGATGCGAGAGGGGAGTGACGTGGACCGAATAAGAGAGGAACGTGTATTTACACTGGACCCGAGGTCCGCAAATAGCAAGAGTACTAATCATTAGATGCGGCTGGGAAAGAACCATTTATTAGCACATATTAATCTGGCGCCGTTCGGCTCGGGCTCCTGGATCGCATCTGTCGCGCCTACGGCGCTGGGATGTTGGGGGTATGGTGGTCCCAGCCCTTACGGGCTGGGCTAATTTTTGCCGCGCCTCCGGCGCTTTAGGAGCACAGACTGAAGCGTGTGCCATCTGCACGCTCAGGAGGAGCGGGAGAGGAGGGAGGCGATTTCGATGATGGGGTTGGGGAGCTGGCGCATGGCGCGGACGAAGGCCTGGACGAGTTGGGGATCGAACTGGGTGCCGGCGCAGCGCTCGAGTTCGGAGAGGGCTTGTTCGGCGGTGCGGCCTTTTTTGTAGCTGCGGTCGCTGGTGATGGTGTCGTAGGAATCGGCGATGGTGATGATGCGGGCGCCCAGGGGAATGCGTTCACCAGCAAAGGCTTCGGGATAGCCGGAGCCGTCGAAAAATTCGTGGTGATGCAAAACCATTTCGCGGATGCGGGCAAGCGGAACGAGCGGCTCAAGAAGTTTTCCGCCAAAGGTGACGTGGGTCTTCATGGTGTCCCACTCTTCGAGGTTGAGCGGGCCGCTCTTGTTGAGAATAACTTCCGGGATGCCGACCTTGCCGACGTCGTGGAGGACGGCGCCGAGGCGGATCTCCTCGACCTCGAGATCGTTCATGCCGAGTGCTTCGGCGAGAAGCGCGGCGTAAGCGGAAACTTTTTGCGAATGGCCCTGGGTGTATTGATCCTTGGCGTCGATGGCGTAGGCGAGGGACGTAACGGTGTCGAGAATGGATTGCGGGAGCGCGCGAGGGCCTTCGGGCGGTGGATCCTGGGCGATTTCGGTGGAGGGCAAGGAATCGGTGAACTGGCGGAGGCGGAGATAGATTTCCTCGAAGGCTTCGGGGCCAGTGGTGAAGAGACGCTTGAGAGTGACGCCGAGATAGGCTTCGAGAACGTCGCGCTTCCAGCGGCGGGCTTCGTTGGGGTCGACGTGGTCGGCGGTGGAGACGGTGTTGCCGCCCTGATGCTTCGAAAGGTACATGGAGGCGTCGGCGACCTGGATAAGTTCCTGCGGCGAAGCACCGTGGAGCGGATAGCAGGCGATGCCGAAGCTGGCGCTGATATTTTTTTCACGGAGGAGCGGATCGGCGGCGACCCAGCCACGAAGTTTTGAGGAGAGCTGGCGGGCCTGTTCCATGGTGGTTTCTGGCATGAGGATGACGAATTCGTCGCCGCCGTAGCGGGCGACGACGTCGGAGCGGCGGCAATTTGTTTCAAGAATCTGGCCGACGCGCTGGAGAACAAGGTCGCCTTCGAGGTGGCCGTAGAAATCGTTGACGAACTTGAAGCGGTCGAGGTCCATCAGAACAAGCGCGAAAGAACGGCTTGCGCGGGAAGAGCGCTTCCATTCGGAGGAGAGCGCTTCCATAAAAAAGCGGTGAGTCTTGACGCCGGTGAGGCCGTCGGTGATGGCCTGTTCCTGCGCTTTCTGGAAAGTCAGGGCATTGTGAAGCGCGCCGGAAATCAGGTCGGCGAGGGTACGGAGGAGGAGAGTCTCTTCCTCGGAGAAGTCCACCGGCTGGAGAGTTTCCACGTAGAGGACGCCGTGGAGATGATCGGCGTAGAAAATCGGAAGGCCCATGGAGGCGGCGGAATCGGGGAGAACGGGCTTCGCGCCGCTCTGATTGTTAGGGAACGCGCGAAACGTGGCGGATTTTCCAGTGCGAGCCACCTGGCCAATCAGACCGGTGTCGAGAGGCAGGCGGCGGCTGAGGGCGCCGCGGCGTGCGCCGCCCTCGGCCTGGATGACCAGTTCGCGGGTGGTGTAGTCCAGCATGGCGATGCCGATATGGTCGTAGTTGAGGCCGTTTTCAAGTTGCTCTGTGATTTTGGTGAGGACTTCCTCGGGGTTTAGAGTGGCGATGGCGTCGCGCGAGATGAGGTTGAGCAAGCTGAGATGGCGGGCCTTGGTGCGTTCGTTTTGAAAGAGGCGGGCGTTTTCGATGGCGATACTGGCTTCGCTGGCGAGGACGCGGAGAAGTTCGAGATGGCCTTCGTCGAAGGCGCGTTCGTGATCGGAGAAAATGCAGAGCGCGCCGATGGCCTGGTCATAGGCGACGAGGGGCACGCCGCAGAAGGAGCCGGTGGTGCGGATGGGATCAATGCCGAGCTTGCGAATTTCGGTGACGTAGTTTTCGCGGATGAGAACGGGCTGGCGAGTGCGGATGATGTATTCGGTGACGTGATTGCCCGCGGGACGCGAGCGCATGGGCATGCGAGTGCCGCCAATCATTTCGAGATCGAAGTTGATGGCGTCGCGGACAGGGTCGGGAGAGGCGAGATAAAGATTTTCAACGTCGAAAAGGCGGCGGAGCTCTTCCCAGATTTTGCGTAGAAGGTCTTCCTTGTTCAGAGTGGAGCTGAGGGCGCGGCCGATTTCGTTGAGGACGTGGAGTTCCTCGGAGCGGCGGGAAGTCTGTTGAACGAGGTAGCTGTTTTCGACGGCCATACCGATCTGGTGGCCGAGTGCGAGAAGCAGGCGGAGTTCGGCGGGAGTGAAGCGGCGATTATCGGGAGTGCCGAGGAGAAGCAAACCGAAGGCGTGCTCCTTGGCCTGGAGACTGATGACGACCACGCTGCGAAGGCCGTGCTTTAGAGCGAGTTCACGGAAGCGGCGGAGAGGCTCGTCATTTTCGAGAGAGGTGAGATTGTCGTCGCGCAGATCGCGGAAGCCGAGGAGGCCGCCGAGACGGGAAACGAGGCCGACGAGATAGTCGTCGAGGCCTTCTTCTTGGGCGACATTGCAGAAGGCGTCGGGAATGCCGGCGGAGACGACGGAAGTGGGGCCGGAGGTGTCTCCGTGATGGAGGAACAGAGCGCCGGAAGGAAGGCGGACGACGCCAAGGACGCGATCGAGAGCCTGGGCAAGCATGCGCTGAATTTCGCCGCCGACGAAGCTGGAGGTGGCGAGATTGAGATTGGAGAGGGCGAGCATGTTGCGCTCGACGCGGCGCTTTTCTTCCTCGTAAACGGCCATGACGAGGAGCATGCAGACAAAAGCGACCGGGATCGCGGAGACGGACAGGATGGAATCTCCGATCAGCTTCTGCGCGGACTGCAGGAGGAAGAATCCTAGAAAAACGACGCCCCAGAGGGAGAAGGCCAGGCCGAGGAGGCGGTCGGCGAGAGTTTCGTGGTGGCGGCTTTCATTCCAGAAAATGAAACCGACGGCGACATAGATGAGGGAGGCGGGAATAAAGGAAGAGATGGGAAGAATCTGGAAGGCGTTGGCGACGGACCAAAGAATGAGGAGAGCAGCGGCGCCGAAGGCGGGTTTAAGCCAAAGATTGTGATGGGTGTATAGTTGCGCGCCGAGAAAGAAACAGATGGCGGCGAAGCCGAAAAGGGAGTGATTCAAGGAACTGAGGACGATGCTGGTGCCGATCCAAGGAGAGAGAGCGGGGCAGAGATAGTGAAGGGCGTAGAGAGCCCAGCCGACAGTCCAGTAAACGAGGTAATTCTGGCGTTTGAGGGAATAAATATAGGCGAAGAACACTCCGACGAGGAGAGTTCCGAGAAGCAGGCCGAGGGCGATTACGCTTTGCGACATTCGGGCTAGTCAGGTCCTTCCGCAGGGCGCAGGAATTCCGAAGGCGACGGGAAGAAGGAGTGGGTGGGGCACTCGCGCAATTTTAAGATGGCCTGAAACGAAGTGACACACACCCGGCTTTTTCTACCAGTGACCCCCAAACCCTACAGAAAACGAATCATTCAGAATTATGAGGCAGGGGAAAAACGAGGAGCAAACCTACAGAGGTACTGGTAGCGAAAGAGGTAGTAGGGGGAGGGACACGGGGAAGGGATGCTGGAAGGCGGAGTGGCGGCCGGTCAGGCGCGAGGTGCTGTGGCCTGCGCGAAGTTGGTACCATTAGGCCGATGAAAACCGGCTTGGCCGAATTGCGAGAGTTTGCAGGGCGCTACACCGCGGCGTGGTGCAGCCACGAAGCCAACCGCGTGGCCTCATTTTATTCCCCCGAGGGATCATTAACCGTGAACAGCGAAGCTCCCGCAGTGGGGCGAAGGGCGATCGCCGAATTGGCGCAATCCTTCATAACGGCGTTCCCGGATTTGCACCTCACAATGGATAAGTTGGAGGTGCGGGAAGAATGTGCTGAGTATCACTGGACGCTGACCGGCACAAACAACGGGCCAGGGGGTGGAGGGAATCGAGTGCGCATCAGCGGCTTCGAGCGATGGAGATTGGGAGAGGATGGACTGATCGTTGCGTCGCAGGGCCAGTTCGACAGCGCCGATTACCGGCGGCAACTCGGATTGCTTCCAGGTTCCGCGTGATTTGGTCATGAGCCGGCGCTTTGATCCTGGTTAGCTCTTGCGGATTCCCGGGCGCGAAGGTACGAGGCAATTTCTGTGTTGCCGGCGTATTGGGCCCAGCCGGCGGGCGTGGCTTGCCAGAGAATGTCTTTTTGATCGAGTTTGGCGCCTCGTTCGACAAGGAGATGGACGAGTTTTGCATAGCCGGAGCCTGCGGCCTGGTGCAAAGGTGTGGTGTGAGAGTGGCCGCCGACGGGATTGTAGCGATCGGGATTTTCACCCGCGTCAAGAAGCAGGCGGACGATTTCAACATTGCCATATTGAGATGCCAGGGCGAGAGCCATGTGACGAGCTTCGCTGGAGGCGGCGGGAAGCAAGCGGCGGAAATCGTCGAGGCGGTCGAGAGCGGCGGCGACGGGAAGATCGATGGGGGCGCCGCGTTGGAGCAAGGCGTGAACGGATTGCAACTCGCCGTGCAAGGCCGCGGGCTCCAGGGCGCTGGCAGGACTCGCTCCGTAATCGCAAAGCAGATTGATTAAGGGAAGTTGCAAGCCGCATTCGCGTGGAACGCTGCCGGTGGCGACGAGCATAAGCGTTTCGTTGAGTGCGGAGAGTTCCACACCGAAATCGAGAATGACTTTGGTGACTTCCACAATGTTGGCCGGCAACTTGCCATGGCGGACCGGATTTTCGGCTATGAATTCCAGCAAGGCCGGATTCCTGAAATAGTTTCCACCTTCGAATACGACGCGGCTCCGCAGCAGTTGCGGATGCTCTTTCAGATAGGAACGCAAGCCCGCAGGATCACCGGAATCGATGAGTTCCACCGCGCGACGAAATGCGGGGTCTTCAATTCGCTGGTGGTGAGGAAGATTGAGCTGATCGGAGAGCGTGGGTTTTTCGATGTGGCGTTTCAGCCGCGCCCAACTCTGAAATCCATACTCGCGGGCAATGGCGAGCTGCGCGTCACTGAGGCTTAATCCGGCGGCGAAGATTTCGTCGTCCGCGGCGCGCGGGAAACGCGGATGAAATTCGCGGAGCCGCTGGGCCGCGCGCTGATCGCAGGCAGCATGGGCTTTCAGCAAGTCTTTCGCCTGATACTTGAGATGGGCGAGATTGGGATTTGACGGCAGGGCTCTTACAGGCATGACGAACTTCCTTTCGTAAGCCCAAGGTCCGCATTTACGGGCAGAAAGTCAGTTCGTGAAGACGGATTGTGATGATCAGGTGGACTTCTGTCCTTTCCGCGGACCGGATGCGCCCTTAACGCGATTCCGATAGTAACACGGAGATGGCGGATTCGGGCGGATGGACTGCCCGTTTCAGGGCGTCGAGACAAGTTGTCGGAGGACGAGACCCGGCATGAGTGCACGAGCCCGTGCGGAATCGATCAGATACAACCAGGGCCGAAGAGCCAAACGAATGCAGCGTAGGTGGCCTCCGCGGCGGTCTGCCGATCTGATGGTGCGTTCTCGCAGGTCGTTTGTTTGCCCGGCACGTACGCGGCTGAGCGGGAAGTCTCGGTCGATTGCCGTTGGGTGGAATCGTTCTCTGCCAAACACCATTGAATTGACTGCATGATTTTCTCCTTTGCTTTCGAAAGTGGGGCAGATTCGCTGTGACCATTAACTCTCGGCGGGGGCGAAATTGTCCTTTGCCGGGGCTGAATTTTTTCTGCTATTTTTCTGATTGATTTTCGGATGCCAACCGGGGCGCGGAGCGATGGTGCCGAAAATCTAAAGGTTGCGGATTGAAGTAGTTGGCGGAGGGGCGGGCTGGCCACCCATTGAGCTGGTGCGGCGCAATCCCGGAGGTTGGACGGGTTGCGGGCGGTTCCGGTAAACTGGACGTTTCGAGGAAGAGAGCGAGACGGTACTGACCATGACAGACGCGGGGAAAACACAGGCGGGAGGCGCGCGGGTGCGTTTTGCGCCGTCGCCGACGGGTTATTTGCACGTGGGTGGAGCGCGGACGGCGCTGTTTAACTGGCTTTTTGCGCGCAAAGAGCGCGGCGTTATGATCCTGCGGATTGAGGATACGGACGCGGAGCGGAACAAGCCGGAACTGGTGAATGGAATTATAGAGGGGCTGAAGTGGCTGGGTGTGGATTGGGACGAGGGACCGTATTACCAGTCGCAGCGGACGGAGCTTTACCAGGCGGCGGGGAAAAAGGTGCTGGCAAACGGGAGCGCGTTTTTGTGTTATTGCCCGCCGGAGAAGTACGTGGGCGGGGACCACGCGGAAGAGGGAGCGGAAGGCGCGAAGGTGCGGCGGATTACGCGCTGCTCTTGCCGCGACGGGAAGCCTTCGACGCCGGGGACGAAGCCGGCGGTGCGGTTTAAAGTGCCTGTGGGTGGCACGACGAAATTTTTTGACGCAGTGTTTGGCGAGCGGGAATTTTCCAACGACGAGATTGAGGATTTCGTCTTGCTTCGTTCCGGGAAAGAGGGCGAGGAGTTCGGGCAGGCGATGTACCAGATGAGCGTGGTGGCGGACGACATTGATATGAGGATCACGCACGTGATTCGCGGCGCGGACCACATTTCGAACACGCCGAAGCAGGTGCTGCTGTATCGCGCGCTGGGAACGGAGCCGCCAATTTTTGCGCATGTGCCGCTGATTCTGGGGGCGGACAAGTCGCGGCTATCGAAACGACATGGGGCGACGGACGTGAACATGTACCGGCGGGAGGGATTCTTGCCGGAGGCGTTCCGGAATTTTCTTGCGCTGCTGGGGTGGTCGCCGGGCGGGGACGAGGAGTTTCTGCGGACGCCGCAATTGCTGGAGAAGTTTTCGCTGGAGGGAGTAAGCCGGACGAACGGGGTGTTTGACCGGGCGAAGCTGGAGTGGTTCAACACGCAGTATCTGCAGAAGCTACCGATCGAGGATCTGCTGCCGGAAGTGGAAGGGCAGTTGAAGCATGACGGATTGTGGAAGGAAGAGTGGGCGGGGGGCGCGGGGCACGAGTGGTTTGCGAAGACGGTGGATTTGCTGCGGCCGCGGATCCGGTTGCTGCCGGATTTTTCGAGCTGGTCGCGGGCGTTTTTCAGCGATGAGTTTCCGATTGACGCGGCGGCGAAGGCGAAATTCTGGAAGGACGAGAAGGTGCCGGGGCTGCTGGCGAAATTGGCGGATGCGTTGGCGGCGTTGCCGGAGTGGAATCACGATGCGTGCGACCACGCGTCGCGGCAGGTGGCGGAAGAGGGCGGCGTGAAAGCAGGATTGCTGATCAACGCGACGCGCGTGGCAATTGTGGGGCAGGCAGTGGCGCCGCCGCTGTTCGACACGATGGTAGTTTTGACGCAGGAGCGG
>DATLVJ010000081.1:0-15434 GCA_035577585.1 Candidatus Limnocylindrales bacterium | reverse complement strand
TTCAGGCCGGTCAGAATCGACGAAAACCCGGTAATGAACACGCCGACAACCGCCGGCGCAACCGCCGAATTCGAATAAATGGTGCTCAACGGCGTGTAGAACGTCCAACCGGTATCCAGACCTCCGTTGACCATGGACCATAGCGTGAACGCCCCGCCGAGTATGTAGATATACCAGCTGAGCAGATTGATCTTCGGAAACGCCAGATCCTTTGCCCCGATCATTATCGGAATCAGGAAATTTCCCAATATCGCCGGGATGGAAGGAATCAGGAAGAAGAAAACCATCGTCACGCCGTGCATGGTGAACATCCGGTTGTACTGATCCGGCGTCAACAGATACCCGTTCGGAGCCAGCAGGTGCAGGCGGATCATCATCGCGAAGAAGCCGCCGATGAAAAAGAAGAAGGTCACCGAAGCCAGATACAACAGCGCAATTCGCTTGTGGTCTGTGGTCAGCAGCCACGAACGGATCCCGTACGTGGCGTTCAGATAATGTTTTTCCGGCAGTTTCAGCGCCGGAGCTGTGGCTTCTGCTCTCATACTATTTCTTCCCCGCTGGCGCTGGCGCAATTCCCGAGCCTTTCGCCGGCACCGGCTGCGACTGCAGCGACTTGATGTAAGCCGTCAGGTTCAGAATTTGCTCTTCTGTGATCAGTCCCTGGAACGTCGGCATTACCGGCTGGTACCCGGCCACAATTTTCGCCTTCGGTTGCAGAATCGATTCGCGAATATACGCTTCGTCGGCGACCACCGTTGAACCATCCGCAAGAAGCACGTTGCCGCTAAACACGCCGTTCAGCGACGGCGCGCGCCCGGTGCCGTTCGCCAGGTGGCAGGTGTTGCAGGCAAACTGCGTAAACAACCGTTCGCCCGCTGCCGCCGGATTCACGTCTCCGCTCTCTCCGGAAAGCCAAGCCGCGTATTCCGCCGGCTCCATCACCGTCACCCATCCGCCCATCACCGCGTGGTTCGTTCCGCAGTACTGCGAACAGAAGAAGTGATACTTGCCGGTCTTCGTCGGCCGGAACCACATCGTGTTGTAACGCCCCGGAACCACGTCCATCTTCACGCGGAAGGCCGGCACGTAAAAATCGTGGATCACGTCTTCGCTGCCCATGATCAACTTTACGTTGCGGTTCACCGGGACGTGCAGTTCGTTGATCTCTTTTCGTCCGTTCGGCTGCTGCAGCTTCCACATCCACTGCTTTCCAACCACATAAATGTCCAGCGTGTCTGTCGGTGCGATCCGGTAGTTCACGTAAATCGCCGCGCCCCAGGCGAACATCCCGATCGCGATGATCGTCGGTATCAGCGTCCAGCCCACCTCCAGCACGTTGTTGCCATGAACATCGTCGCCAACTTCATTCGCGCTCTGCCGCCGGAACTTGAACGCCGCGAAAATAATCAGCACCGTCACCAGCACCGCGAAAAACAGAGTGGTCATCAGGATGAAGGAAAACAACGCGTCCACGTTGCCCGCAAAATTGGACGCCTGCTCTGGAAAAGTTGGAAGCGGTGACTGCACGGCTCTAGTGTGCTCCTTGCGTCGGCAAATCCTGATTTGAATGCTCGTTCCGGTGCTCGCGCCGCCGGAAAATCACAAACCCCAGCACCATGCAGAACAGCGTGACCACGGCGCCCATGCGGATCACCGTCAGAATCGTCGCGCTGTACCGCGCACTCGTCGGGTCATACTGGTAACAGAACAGCAGCAGATGATCCACCGGCGTCCCGATTTTCCCCGCCGACGCGTCCACCAGGCCCAGCCGCACGTTGCTCGCCGGATAATCCACACCGAAAAAGTACCGCGAAATCCTTCCATCCGGCGTCAGCAGCAGGATTCCGCTCGCATGTCCGTAGGTCTTGCTTTTTTCGTCGTAGCTGTAGCTGAAACTCGCCGCCTTCGTTACCGCGTCGATCGATTCGCGGGTTCCAGTCAAAAAATGCCACCCGCCGGCTGTCGCTGGCCGCGCAAACCTCGCCAGCGCTTCGTGTTTCTTCTTCATCGCCGCATCCGGCGTGTCCGTGTTGTCAAAGCTGACGAACACCACGTCGTAATCCGTCCCCGGATTGAATGAAAGCATCTTCAGCGTCCCGACCGTCGCCTGCTCCACCTGGCTGCACAGCATCGGGCACGTGTAATACGCGAACACCAGCACCACCGGCCGCTTGCCGAAATACTGGCCCAGCGTCACGGGATTGCCCATTTCATCCACGAACGAAGCGTCCGCCGGAATCTGCGCGTTCAGTTGCGGGTCAAATTTCACGTTGACCAGCGCCGGCGGCAGATTCTTCGAAGACTGCCCGACGTTGTCTGGAATCATCTGCGCGCTGCCTACAACCGCGGCCACCAGCAGCAAAGCGATTCCCAAAATTGTGCGAAACACTTTCATTCTTACTTTTTCTCCGCCGGAGCGCTTACCGCCGGCAAACCCTTCTCCACAATCAATTTCATCGCGTCCTTCACCGGAATCTGCGCGATCCCCGCGTTCTTGTCCACCCAGCCCAGGCCGCTATTTGCCTTGTTGTCCGCTTCCACTTTTTCCCGCATATCGTGTTGCGGGTCCGTCAAATGTCCCGGCATCCCCTGCATTCTCGGCTCCGGCGGGAATTGCGGGCCTGCCTCGCGCATCGGCGCCGGCGCTTCGTAGGTGCTGTTCCAGTACTTAATCAGCCCCTCATAAATTCCCAGCGAAAGAAAAAACGAGAGGATAACCGTAATTCCGAGATACGTCAGGAATTGGAAAATCGGCGACGACCGGACATCCGTCACTTCAAACGACACGTCCGCATGCTCCGGACGCCCGCCGTTCGTCTGCCCGTGCTTGTGATGCTCAGTGCTCATTCTGTGCAAGCGCCTCCGAAAGATTTGGGTCGCCCACCGGCAGCAACGGCCGTTGTTTCAAGTTCATCGCAAAAAATCCCAGCCACAAGCCGATCAGCGCCACCGGCACCACGATGTCCAGCCACGTCGGCACCGCCCGGGAAGTAAATTCCGGCCGCGTCATCCAGTACAAATCCACCAGCCGCATGAAAATCATCCATATCGCGATCTTCGAAACGATGCCGGCCGTCCGCTTCACGTCTCGCGAAAGCAACAGCAAAAACGGTATCGCAAAGCTGAACAGCAGCACGATCACCGCCACCACGCCCCACTGCCCGTTCAGCCGCGAACGGTAAAACGTAATCTCTTCCGGCTGGTTTCCCGACCAGATGATCAGCAACTGCGAGAACGCGAAGTACGCCCACAGCATGTTGAACGCGAACAGCAGTTTCGCCAGATCGTGCAGGTGCCGTTTCTTGATGATTCCGTTGAACGGTTCCGAACCCGCCAGCAGCACAATCACCGCAATCATCAGCGCCATCGCGGCAATCGCCTGCCCGGCTACGAACAAAAATCCGTAAATCGTCGAAGCCCACCGCGGCGACAGCGACATCACCCAGTCAATCGCCGCAAAGGTCATCGCCAGGATATAAAGAATCACCCCCGGGGCCGCCAAAGCCTTCATTCGCTGCTTCAATCCTTCACCGCTCGACTCCTGGTCCTGCTGCTTCGACCAGTTGTTGAACACCACCATCAGCACCAGCCAGATGGCAAAATAGACCACCGCGCGCGTCAGGAATCCGCCCGACGTCAGGTAGCCCTGCTGCCACGAAGTCAGCGCGTGCTCGCCTTCCTTTGGCGCATTCAGCCAGCCGGTCTCGCTGTCGTTTCCGGAATAGAGATATTTCATTCCCATCGCGATCGGAATAAACAGCACCGCCACCAGCACCAGGTTTCGCGAGGCCGCTTCCAGCGGCCGGCGGATCACGATGCCCCAGATGCCGCCCGTCAAGTGCTGCAGCATCAGCAACCCCAGCGATCCAACCGTCAGCCCCAAAATCAGCATGTAGCTGAAAATGTACGAGTGATAAAAATCCCCCGGCGATTTCGTAAGGCCATAAACGGCCAGCAGCGCGGCGAACCCGCCCGCAAACAAGCCGGCCCTCTGCAGCCGATCCACGCTCGCCGGCGCTTTGAACTCTTGCGCGCTCACTTCGCGGTTCCTCCCGCCATCAATTTCTCCCGTAATTCCGCCGGCAACTGGCCCACCGGCGCATTCCGGCTCAACTGCAGTGCCCGCAGGTACGCCACGATTGCCCAGCGGTCACGCGGCGGAATCTGCGCCGAATAGCCGTACATCGCGCCGAATCCGTTGGTGACCACGTCGTACAAATAACCGTTCGGCACGTTGCGCAACCGCTCCTGGTGGTAACTCGGCGGATGCTTCATCCCGCGCATTGCCACCATGCCCAAGCCGTCGCCCTGAATTCCATGGCATGGCGTGCAGAAAATTCCGTACCTTTGCTGGCCGCGTTCCAGCAATTCCGCGGTAAGCGGCAGTGGGAACGCATTCGATTCCTTGGGCACAATCAGCGAATCATCCTGAACCGATCCGCGCGCCACGGTGTTTTCAATCGCCGGCCGCTCCGACCGTCCGTCCGCAAAAAAATCGCTCGGCGACAACGGATTCTGCCGTGGCTGGTTGGCCATATCCTGCCGCAGCGTATTCTGGCAACCCGCAACCCCAATCGCGCACAACGCCGCAATCGCAAACAGGGAAGGTTTATTCCTCATCCTTCACCTCGTTGACGTGCTGCGCGTGCAGGCTCTGCAGGAATCTCGATGTCTCCGCCAGCTCGAATTTCGGGTCGCGCGCTTCAATGCACAGAAAGAATTTGTCCGTGGACGCCTGCCCGAATCGCTCCACGTTGAAGACCGGATGATAGGGCTGCGGCAGCTTGTTTAGCGCCAGCATTCCGAACACCGCGAAAATCGAAGCCCCCAGCACCGTCAATTCAAACGTCACCGGAATAAACGCCGGCCAGCTGTTCAGCGGACGTCCGCCGATATTCAAGGGATACGCAATCGCCGCGACCCAGTATTGCAGTCCAAATCCCGTCAATCCGCCGCCTACTCCGCCCATCAGCGTCAGCAGCGGCACCGCGGTCCACTTGAAGCCCACGGCCTCCGAAAGCCCCTCCACGGGAAACGGTGTGTAAGCTTCCACGTGCTTGTAGCCTGCTTCGCGAGTCTTCTTCGTCGCGGCCAGCAGGTCTTCCGGCGTTGAGAATTCTCCCATCACGCCAAACAGTTGTGCGGGGCGTTCACTCATGAATGACCCTCATTGCCATGCGAATCCTGGTGCACCAGTTCGCGCATTTCCGAAATCGCAATCGCCGGTAGCCCACGCACGAACAGGAAAATCAGCATCGTGAAGAGTCCCAGCGTTCCGGCAAACGTCGCATAGTCCCAGACCGTCGGCGAATATCGGCCCCAAGCCGAAGGCATGAAATCGCGAGTCAGTGAAATCACCACGATCACGAACCGCTCCAGCCACATCCCCGTGTTGATGATCAGCGACATCACAAACAGCGCCGGAATGTTGCGGCGCACCTTCTTGAACCACAAAAGTTGCGGCGTAAGAATGTTGCACAAAATCAGGGCATAGTAGAACGGCGCATACGGCCCATGGAGCCGCTGCATCGCCAGGAACACGTCGAACTTGTTCCCGCTGTAAAATGCCATGAAAAATTCGATGAAGTAGCCGTACGCCACGATCAGTCCCGTGGCCAGCATCACCTTGGCCATCTGCTCCAGGTGGCGCAGCGTGATGAATCCCTCCAGGCCGTACGCCTTGCGCAACGGAATCGCCAGCGTCAGCACCATCGCAAACCCGGAATAAATCGCGCCGGCCACGAAGTAAGGAGGAAAAATCGTCGTGTGCCAGCCGGGAACGATGCCCGTGGCGAAATCGAAGCTCACCACGGTATGCACCGAAAGGACCAGCGGCGTCGCCAATCCCGCCAGCAGCAAATACGCCGACTGATACCGGTGCCAGTGCCGGGCCGACCCGCGCCAGCCCATGGACAACATCCCGAAAATCACCTGCTGCCAGCGGCTTTTTGCCCGGTCGCGCAATGTCGCAAGGTCAGGCAACAATCCCACAAACCAGAACATCAGCGAGACCGTGCCGTACGTCGAGACCGCGAAAACGTCCCAGATCAGCGGGCTGCGGAACTGCGGCCAGACTCCCATCGTGCTCGGGTACGGGAACATGTAATACGCCATCCACGGCCGCCCGGTATGAATCAGCGGAAACAATCCCGCGCAAGCCACCGCGAACAGCGTCATCGCTTCCGCAAACCGGTTGATCGAGGTGCGCCACTTCTGGTTGAGCAAATAAAGAATCGCCGAAATCAGCGTGCCCGCATGGCCGATACCGATCCACCACACAAAGTTGACGATCGCAAAACCCCAGCCGATCGGGATGTTGATGCCCCAGATCCCAGTACCTTTGACGATCAGGTAACCAATCGCCAGGTTCAACATCATCACGACGCCGAAGAGAAAGGCAAAGCCCAGAAGCCATCCGATTCCCAGCGGCCGCGTCAGCACCACCGACGAAATCTTGTCGGTGACCGAAGCGTACGTATGCCCCGGCTCAAGCCACGGTTCCGGCTCATGTCCTGTCGGCAAATTCTGCGTTACGCTCATGCCTTTTCCAGCTCCGGGTTCGGATTGCGCACCGCGCCAAGATAGGTGGTCCGCGGCCGCGAATTCAATTCACCCAGCAACGTGTAATGCCGTTGCTGCGCCTTCAATTTCGCCACCTTGCTGTTCGGATCGTTGATGTTGCCGAACGCGATCGCCTCCGTCGGGCATGCGGATTCGCACGCAGTTACGATTTCGCCGTCGCGGATCGGCCGGCTCTGCTTCTCCGCGTCAATGCGCGCGTTATTGATCCGCTGCACGCAGTAGGTGCACTTTTCCATTACGCCGCGGCTTCGCACGGTCACTTCCGGGTTCCGCAGCAGCTTCAGTTGCGGGGTCTCCCAATCCTGGAAGCGCAGGAAGTTAAATCGCCGCACCTTGTAAGGACAGTTGTTCGAGCAGTAGCGCGTCCCGACGCAGCGGTTATACACCATATCGTTCAGGCCTTCCGCGCTGTGCGTCGTCGCGCCCACCGGGCAAACCTGCTCGCACGGCGCGTTTTCGCACTGCATGCAAGGCACCGGCTGAAAGTAAGTCTCTGGATTATCCAGCGCGGGACTGTATTGGCTCGGGTCGCCCGTGCTGCCTCCCCCATCCGTGGAAGCGGGAGAATTCGTGTAGTAGCGGTCGATGCGGATCCAGTGCATTTCGCGCCCGCGCATCACCTGATCTTTGCCAACCACCGGAATATTGTTTTCCGATTGGCAAGCCACCACGCAGGCGTTGCAGCCGTTGCACTTGTTCAGGTCAATCGCCATGCCCCACGCGTATCCGGGGTAGGCAAATGCCTTATACAGCGAATCATCTTTCGCGACTTCTTCGTGCTTTTCGTGTGGAAACGCGGGATTTTTCCTGTACTCCTCCAGCGTCGCCGTGCTCAGAATCTGCCGGCCTTCCACATTGAAGTGATATTGCGTGCAGGCCAGCGAATAACCTTCGCCGGTCGCGGTCATCTTTCCGCCCGATGCGCTCCACATCGCATTCGAAGTCCGCACTGCATAGGCGTTGAACCCCTTGTTCGTTCCCGCAAAACCCGAGCGCGACCGCCCGTAGCCGAGCGGCAGTACAACTGTGTTCTCCGCTTGACCAGGCAACGTCCATGTCGCAGCGGTCACTTTGCTGCCGTTCAATTCGATATCCACCACCGTCGACCGAATCTGACCGTGCTCGCCGCCTCGCGAAATAACTTTGTGCGCCAGGTCATTTTTCTGCGCGAATTTCGGGCTGACCAGCGCCGCATTGTCCCACGTCAGCTTGGTCACCGGCTTCGGCAATTCCTGCAGCCAGCCGTTGTTCGCGAATCGCCCGTCATATATTGTCGGGTCTGGCCGGAAAATGTACTCCACGTCGCCGGCCGGCATCGCTTTCGGCGCCGGCAGACTTGCGGGGTTGAATTTCAGTTCCGGAGTAATTGCAGGCAATTTCGTTCCCGCAATCACGCCGTCGTTCAGCCACTTCCGCCAACCCGCATCGATCGCAGTACCGAGATGTGTGGACGCTTCCGTCCAATACGCGCGTACTGCGTCATAGGGAGGCTGCCCGGGCTTGTCCCCGAACGCCGCCACCACGTCATGCGCCGACTTTGTGTAGTACAGCGGCGAAATCAGCGGCTGCACGATGCTCGCTGTTCCATCAAACGCCCGCGCGTCGCTCCAGCTTTCCAGGTAGTGCGATTCCGAAACGTGCCACTGGCAATAAGCTGAAGTCTCATCGAAATACGGGCTCAGGTGCACGGAGTTGTGCACCTTCTTCAGCTTGGTCACGAAATCGAAGTCGTGCGGCGCGTCGTACACTGGATTGCCGCCCAGAATCACCAGCAAATCCACCTTGCCGGCATCCATATCCGAACAGAGATCCCGCAGCGATTCCAGATGATTGACAGGTTCCGCTTCTACCGGCTCCGTGTAGTAAACCGTCGTGCCGACGTTTCCCAGCGCCGCGTTGATTGCGTGCGCCAGCGCGTGTACCGCTGCCGATTGCTGCTCACCTGCAACCACCAGTGAATTGCCGTGCGCTTTTTGCAAATCCGCCACAACCGTGTTCAACCACTTTTCGGCATCAGCCGGCAAGCTAACCGCGTTGCCATGTCCCAGCTTCGCCGCCAGCGCCCGCGCAAACAGCTCGACATCGCAAGCACGCATCGGCAAACGATTGTCCGCGGAAGAGCCGGTCACCGTCGGCGTCGGCTCCACCACATACAGCCGGTTCATCGTGTCGCTCGTGCTCTCGAGCTTCCGCCGCCGCGCCCACTGCTTGGCATAAGAGATGTGTCCCGGTCCGCTTGCCAGGAAATCAGAATCCAGAGACAGAATCACATCGGCTTTGGCCGGAACATAAACCGTGTTCACCACGCGGCCGAACGCCAATTTCGCGCCTTCGCGTCCGCCGTCGCTGACCGCCGGCTCCCACTGGTGCCACTTCGCCTGCGGAAGAAGCGCCAGCAGCTTGCGCAATTGCGCCGCCAGCGTCGGCGAAGTCACCGTGCCTGTCAGAATTCGGAAACCCGCTCCACCAGCGGCTTTCGCACCGGTGGCCGCTTCCTGCGCGGAATCCAGGAACGTGGACCAGGCGCGAATCTCGCCGCCCTGCAGCACCGTCTGCGCGCGGTCCGGATCGTACAAATTCAAAATCGAAGCCTGCACTATCGCGCTCGTCGCGCCCAGGCTCGACGGATGATCCGGATTCCCTTCAATTTTCGTCGGGCGCCCTTCGTGGCTTTCGACCAGCACGCCAACCGCGTCCGCGCCAAACGGCATCACCGTCGCGTAATAATTCGGCTTGCCCAGCACCATGCCGTCCGGCTGCTTCACGTATGGCACAAGGTGCGATTCATCCGGCCGCCCGCAGCCGGCAAGCCCCGCCAGCGCCAGCGATGCGCCCATCAATTTCAGAAAATCGCGCCGGTCCACCGCGTCGTCCCACTCCGAACCGTGCCGCGGAAATTCCCGGTGCAGCAATTCCGTAAAATGCGGATCTTCCGAAAGCTCTTCCAGCGTCCGCCAGTACTGCTTTCCGCTCTTGTCCTTCAACTTTTCGCGCACCGTGGAAAGTTCCAGCCGGTGCTCGCGGAGGGTATCGTCCACGATCTCATCGTCCTCATGATCGTGCCCGTGCCCCTCGTCCGAAGCGGGTTTTGCTGCCAGCGGGGCTTGCAATATGCGCAGTTGCTTGTCGTGTTCGTGATCGCTCATAGCATCCATTAACGGTGACACGTCGAGCAGCTCGTCAGCTCGACCGTGGTTCGCAGCTTATACTCCGCCGCAAGTTGCCGCCCTGCTTGTTCCTGGTTCGCGGGCGCTTTCCAGTCCATGTTAAAAATCTGATCCTTCGGGCGAAGGTTCTGCTGCGGATTCCGGTGGCACTCCAGGCACCAGTTCATATTCAAAGGCGAAGCCTGCAGCATCAGCGGCATCTGATTCACACTGCCGTGGCACGAGGAGCAACCAATGCCCTTATTGATGTGAATGCTGTGGTTGAAATAAACGTAGTCAGCCAGACGATGCACTTTGTTCCAGCGAATCGATTCGTCCGACCGGTAGCTTTCCCGCACCGGTTCCAGGTATCCCACATTGTTAAATAGCACCGAATGGCAGTTCATGCAGGTTTTGGTCGGTGGAATTCCCGCGAAGGCCGAGCTTTCTACGCTGGTGTGGCAATACCGGCAATCGATCCCGTCATCCCCCACGTGGTGCTTATGGCTGAATTGAACCGGCTGAGTCCGCGTTACGTTTTGATTGGTGATGTAGGGAGATCTTGCAACGACGAACACCGCCGTCAATGCAACTCCCCCCAGAACGGCCACTCCCAGCAAGCTGGCTCGAGCGATAAAATTCGCGCTGCGGTGAAAGATTTGTGCCATGTCAGAGTTGTGCTAGAGCGAGCTTCTTCCCCATGAGCGTTAGTCCCCCGAAGTTGTCCACTCTTTTACCAGACAGCGCCTGTCCGGGTACATCAGCGACCGATTAGTTTCCAATAATTTTTCCGGGAATGCAACTCATATCCATTTTTTTCGCGTTTGAATTCTTCGAACGTAAGAAGAACGGAATGGACAGCCCTTTTGAACGCTTCAAAATGAATCTCAAACCAGTATCATCGTGGCACTTCATCCCGAATCAGAACCCCACTTGCCCCATTCCTGTCTCTTGCGCGGCAGTTTCCAGAATAAGTCTTTCTTATGATCGACCTCATTCCATTCCGCTCTCCCTGATGGCATCCGCCATGTTATGCTTTTTATGTTCTTCATCGCTTTGCAGGCCTGGCCTGCAGGCTCCGGCTCTTCCCGGAGCAGCCATGCAAAACCCGCTGGGGCGTGGTCCAACTGGTAGGACACCTCACTGTTAATGAGGACGGTGAAGGTTCGAATCCTTCCGCCCCAGCCAATTTTTCTCTCTAGAATCGCTGCGAAATTAGCGTCGGTGAGTACCCGTAAATCTTCGATCAAGAAGGTGAGCGCCATGGTTTTGGACGGCGTGTCAGTACGATAGGACTCCGGCGAGGTATTGGACGCGGCGGAAATGCTCAACCCAAAAGGAAACGGGGCCACGGATTGCTCCGCAGCCCCGTGAGGGTTCGTCAAAAAGTTAGAATTCGAAACGGAAGCCGAATTGGGAACGGTACGCGTTGCCAAAGGTTGCGCCCGGCCCTTGCCCACCGCAGTAACCCTGCGGCGCGCCAAATGTGCCGCCGTAGAAATTGGTGTCGACGTTGTTACAGGAATTGTTCCGGTTGCCGATGTTGTACATTTCCCAGATCAACCGAAACCTCATATTTTCTCTTATTTTGAACACGTACGCAGTACGGAGATCAAATTCGACGAACGGTTTGCCGCGGAAGCTGTTTACCGACACTTCCTTGCAACCGAGGGTATTCGTCCCATCAACGCATGCGCGGTCGATCGTGGAACGTCCGTCGCCGTCGATGTCTCCGCCGGCAAGACCGGTGTAGGGCCGGCCAGTTGACGCTTGGAAAGAGGGCGCCACTTCAAAGCCATGCGGCAGCAGGAAGACGCCACTCGCCGTGAACCGGTTGCGCTCATCGAAGTTGGTCGGGCCGAATTCACCACTCAGGAACTCACGCTCCGGGGTGATATTGAGGCCGCTGCCGCCATAAGATGAAGTGGGCAGGCCGCCCCAACCGCGGGACCAAGAGATGACGTCGCTGGCCTGGAAGGTAAAGTTACGGGAGAAACGCTTTTTGAGCGCGATGTTGATGCCATCGTAGAGTGAGCGTGTGTTCGTCGAATAGTCGCGAAGCTCACCAAGGCGATCAGCTGGAAGTCCTGCGTCGGCGAAGGCGATATCCAATAGCCGGGAACTTGCACCACGGTCACACCGGGGGTCTGCCGGGTCGGCTGTAGGATACGCTACGTCGCATAGCGACGAAAGCTTCGGATTCATCTGTAGAACGCGGGGCTCGTGGGTTCCCAGCACGTGGTAATAATCTACTGAAATAGCGTAGTCCTGGCTAGTTTGCCACGCAACGCCGATCGATGCCTGCTCCGACCACGGGTCGTTCAAGCGGGGATCGATAATGCGACCGGTTGCACCCTCGGAGAGGGCTGACGGTGAGACGTTGGGCGAGGGAAGCGGGGTGTTGCCAAAACTGAACTGGCAGAGATCCGTAGTGGGTGTCCCGCCAGCAGTGGGAGTACACGCAGGACCGGTCGGATTCGTCAAATCAAGCACCGTTTGGTATAGCGTAGCATTGCTCTGCTGAATGGCGAACAGTGTTAGATTCTGGAAAATCTGGTCGCGGGCAATCCCGAAACCACCGCGAATGATCACCTTGCCATTTCCTGTTGCGTCCCATGCGAAACCGACGCGAGGCTGAAACTCCTTCCAGCTGGCAGTGTTCCTGCGAAGAGGCGATTCATTCCCGACTAAGTCGTTCACGCGAGCCACGCCGTCGGCAGCAATAGGATCAGTTACATTGGCATTCTTGACTTCGAGCAGGGCAGCGATGGCACGGTTCGTGCTCAGCGGATCATTCGTGAGTTGCGGCACCAAGAATTTTGGATTGGCGTCCCAGCGGAGTCCGAGATTTAGAGTCAGCCTGCGATTGACTTTGTAATCGTCCTGATAGTACAAGCCGATAGAATGAGCGGGCGGCTGAGCTGTAGAGCCGCTGCCCGTGTTGAACGTGAGCTCCTGAACGGCTCCCGGAGTGGCAAGACCTTGTGGGTAGGTCGCCGGATCTCCGAGAATCTTGGAGGGATTGTCCAGGAAAGTTATTTGATAGCCGTTGGCGCCGAAGAAGAACGAGCCGCCCAGCTTTGCGAGATAAATGTAATTGGCGCCGAAATGCATGCTGTGACTCCCGCGCGTCCAGCTGAAATCGTCCCGGAACTGATATTTGCGAATAAAAGTTGTTTGAGGAACGTTGACGTTTTGCCCGACTTCGACTTCAGGTGCCCCTCCTCCGCAGCCAGGGTTTGGCTTGAAGCAAATTTCTGGGTTAACGGCTGTTCCGCCGCTTTCGGTCGGAAGCGAAAAAGTGCGGCCGGGCGAAGGCAAGATGCCGTTGAAGAAGTCTTGAAACTGGATCGAGAACGTGTTGATCTTGCTTGGCGAGATCACAAAGGTATGGCTGAGTACGAGGCTGTGGAACTGATTGACGTCGTTGTTTGTCTGCGAAAGGTCGGTTACGAAGGGGCTGCCTAACTGATCGTTCGGATTCGTCCACTTCTCGCGCCCGTATCGTGCGGAAACAGACTGTTTTTCGTTGATGTGCCAGTCCATTTTCACAGTCACAAGGTCGTCGATGTAGGGGAAAGGCAGCTGGCTCACGGGCGAGGCGAGGTTAGAATCAGCTGCAGCAAGGGCGCTCAATTCCGCGAATGCGGTTGGGTCTACGGTAAGGTTGCCTGGTTCGCGTTTTTGTTCGAAAGCACCAAAGAAAAACAACTTATCTTTCTTTATGGGGCCTCCAACCGAGCCGCCGTACTGATAACGGTGGAACTTGGGGTTGGGGCCGGTGGTTGTAAAAGGCTTGGAATTGAGGCCGCTATTCTGAAAAAGACCGAATAGCGTGCCATGATAGTTGTTGGTTCCAGACTTTGAAATGACGTTCACCACCGCAGCGACGGCTCGTCCAGACTCGGCGGTATAGCGATCCGTGACCACGTTGAACTCCTGGATTCCCTCCATCGTATAGTTCTGGACAATTCCCCCGATAACGTTGTCCTTGTTATCGCCGCCGTCCACGTTGTAATCAATCGCGCGGCCGTCCGAGCCATTTACGGTGACGTTGCCGGAGCGCGTCTTGGTCGGATCAAAGTTTTCCGCCGGGCGAACTCCGGGAATGAGCGTCATCAGCCCGGCGAAATTGCGATCGACGACTGGCAAGCTTGAAACCTCAAGAGAAGTGAGCGAGCCTTGAATTTGAGAGGATGTCGACTCTATCAGTGGCGCCTCGTTCGTAACCTCTATGATTTCAGAGGTCGAGCCAAGCTTCAGTGTGACGTCAAGATGGAGCTTTTGATCAACCACGAGTTCTAACGTTTCGTAAGCAGCAGTTGCAAATCCGCTCTTGCTGATAGTTACTTTGTATCTACCGACGGGAAGCAGAAGCACGCTGAATTCACCAACGTCGCTGCTGGTAGCGTCGCGTTTGGCCCCCGTGTCCCGATTAATGACAGAAACTGCAGCTCCCGCTATGGCGAGGCCCTTCGGGTCCGCGACGTGACCGGTAATGTCTCCTGTGGTGACCTGTGCGAAGATGGGTAGGACGAAAATGAGCATCAAGAATGGAACTAGAATCAGGCGAAAATATCGCGAGTGCATAACTCTCCCTTTCCCCGGCGCAACTCAATTTGAAGTTGAAACCCAGACACGAGACAACCGACTTTGAAACAAACAGTAGCTCAGCATTGGGGAGCTGTCAATTGTCAAACCTAGTTATGTCACTTTGGTGCGGAGTGCGCGAAGCTGGCTGCCGCTTACGACGTCGGGCGTCCTAAGTCATAGGGAAAACTGGAAGTTAGCGACTTTAGCGAGTCTTTGAGCACAAGGGGTTCATTTTCGAATCCTTCCGCCCCAGCCAATTTTCCTCACTGAAAACCCGCCGTCGGCCGTGAAGGATTTATCCGGAAACTCCTTGCCGCACTTCGTTGACACATCATCGCCATAGAGCTACGCTTTCGCTGGTCTGGAGCGTGCGATGAAAAACTGCTTTGCCATTCTTCTTCTTACCGTCCTTATTTTTGTCCCATCCTGTTTCGCTCAATACGAACCGCGTCTTCACCACGACGCCGGTGAAAAGCTCGGCACTGTTTCCTTCCCCACGTCCTGTGCACCCGCTGTGCAGCCGCAGTTCGAGCGCGGGATGGCGCTGCTTTATTCCTTTGAGTACGAAACCGCCATCCACCAATTTGAGGAAATCCAGAAAAAAGATCCCGGCTGCGCCATGGCCTATTGGGGGCACGCGATGAGCCTCTATCATCAACTCTGGGATCGCCCGTCGAAAACCGATCTGCAGCACGGCGCCGAATTGCTGGCCAAAGCCCGTTCGCTCAATCCTCCGACCGCGCGCGAACGCGACTACATCCAGGCGCTCACCGTCTTCTACACCGACACCGGCAAAATCGATCACGAAAAGCGCGCCGAAGCCTATGCCAAGGCCATGGACGGCGTCCACCAGCGCAATCCCCAGGATCGCGAAGCCGCCATTTTGTATGCGCTCGCCCTGCTCGGCTCGGCTCCCGAGCGCGATCCCGACCTCGTCAACGCCAAAGCCGCGGTTGCCATTCTCAACAAACTCTACGAGGAGCAGTCCGATCATCCCGGTATCGCCCACTACATCATTCACAGTTGCGACAATCCCTCCATGGCCAGCCTCGCTCTGCCTGCCGCACGCAAATACGCCGGCATCGCGCCTGCCTCCGCCCACGCCGTTCACAT
>DATLVJ010000080.1:0-2747 GCA_035577585.1 Candidatus Limnocylindrales bacterium | reverse complement strand
TTCGGCGGGAACCTGGGCTATAAGACCTCGGCTCACGGATTTTTGGCGGAATATGACCGCACCCTAGGTCAAACATATGGGGCGGGCGCGGCGCAGATGACTTCGATCAGCGCGGCCTGGAACTGGTGGCAGCCCGGCCACAAGTGGGGCCTAAACAGCAGCTACATGCGGCAGGACTTCAGCCGCGCTGCGTTTGCCAAGATTCAGGGTTGGCGCGCGTCTTTTGGATTGACCCGGCAGTTGGGAGGCCATCTGGTGATCGAGACCGCCTATATGTACGGGTCTTACACCGATGCATCAGCACCGCTGTCTTTGTATAATTCCGCGCAGCATGCCGTGAGGTTATCGATGATGTTCTCACCGCAGGGCCGGGAAAGGCGCTGAGACGGATTAATTCAGGCTCGCAATGATTCGAATCTTTAACCAGTACGTATCGCCGAAGAGCGTGCTCCTGATGGCCACCGAGGGCGCACTGATCGCCCTGGCGATCCTCTGCGGCGTTCGGCTGCGTTTCTGGAACAGCCCGGATGAGATGGAGGCTCTGATTCGCTTCCCGGACATTGCGCTGCAGGGCTTCGTGATCATCGCGATCGTTCAACTCTGCTTCTATTACAGCGATTTGTACAACCTGAACGTACTCCGGGGGCGCAGTGAACAGTTTATTTGCCTGGGACAATCGCTGGGCAGCGCGTGCCTGATCCTGGGGGCGTTGTATTACGTTTTTCCCGGGCTGCTGATCGGCCGCGGCACTTTCCTGATCAGCGTGTTTCTGGTAGCGGCATTTGTTACGGTCAACCGGGTGGTGCTCGATCGCGCGTGGAAGATCGCCGCCCCCAAGCAGAACATTCTCATTTTGGGCACGCAGGAGCTGGCACTCAACGTGGCCCGCGAATTGAATGCGCGCGACGATCTGAACGTCAGCCTTGTCGGCTTCGTCGAGGCCAAGCCGGGAGACTCGGGGCCGGCGAAAATGCTGTTCGGTTATCCGGTGATCGGCGCCGCAGAGGATCTGGAAAAATTGGCGCCGGAGCATCGCATCGCGCGCATAGTGGTGGCCATGGAGGACCGGCGTGGCAGGATGCCGGTCCGTGAACTGGTCCGGCTCCGCGTGCAGGGAGTACGGGTGGAAGATGCACACACGACCATGTCGTCGCTCACGGGCCGGATCTGGCTGGAGAGCATCCACCCAAGCTGGTTCGTGTTCTCCGACGGATTTCACCGCTCGCGCCTCAACCTGGCGGTTAAGCGCGCATTGGATCTCAGCTTCGGGATTTTAGGGCTGGCGATATCTTTGCCCGTAATGGTGCTGGTGGCGATCGCCGTGAAACTGGATTCGAAAGGTCCGGCAATTTTCCGTCAGGAGCGTGTGGGGCTGGGCGGAAAGACATTCCGGGTGCTGAAATTCCGATCCATGCGGGTGGATGCCGAAGAGTCCAACGGCGCTCAGTGGGCGACCAAGGATGACCCACGGGCGACGCGGGTTGGCAGATTTCTCCGGAAATTCCGACTGGATGAACTGCCGCAGTTTCTCAACGTGATTCGCGGCGAAATGAGTTTCGTGGGCCCGCGGCCGGAGCGTCCCGTGTTTGTCGAGCAGCTGCGCAAGGATATCTCATACTACGACGAGCGCCATTCGGTACGGCCCGGCGTGACCGGATGGGCGCAAGTGCTCTATCCGTATGGAGCCACGGTGGAGGACGCTTACCGCAAGCTGGAGTACGACCTGTTCTATCTGAAGAACATGTCGGTTTTTTTCGATTGCGTGGTCGTCCTAAAGACCATTCGCATCGTGTTCACAGGACATGGCGGCCGATAAAGAGGAATGCGGCGCCCATCGAAGTTCTGGTTGAGCACGCAATTTAACGGAAAATTAAGACCGGAGAGTTTATGACTTTAGCTTTGAAATCATGGCGTCCCGTGTTGTCGGCCGCGCTGCTGACTGTAGGGCTTTGCGGATGCTTCCTTTCTACCCAGCAGAAAGAAGCCAGGTTCCTAGACTTAGGCAAACAGCAGTATGCAAAGAAAGATTACGCAAGGGCCATTATTGAGTTCAGGAACGCAGCGCGCATCGCCCCTTCCGATGCCGAGGCTTACTATCAACTTGGACTGGCATATGCCGCGAACAATGATCCTCTATCAGCGTACATTTCCTTCAAGAAGGCCACGGAGCTGAACCCTAAGCACACCGAAGCGCAGTTGAAACTGGCCGCACTCATGATGTTCAGTGGCAAAAAGGCAATGCGTGAGGATGCTGAACAACGCGTGAGAAACGTTGTGGGGGCCGAGCCGGCCTCGGCAGAGGCGCTGAATCTGCTAGCCTTCTCGGAACTGCGGCTGGGAAAGGAGGAAAATGCCATCGGGCATTTACAACAGGCGCTGAGCAAGTTTCCCGCCGATTTGAATTCCTCGGTATTGCTCATGCGGATCAAGTTGAGCAAGGGAGATACAACAGGGGCTGAAGAGCTGTTGAAGAACTGCGTGGCTAAAGCGCCCCGGTCGCCTGAGGCGACGCTGGCTCTCGGCCGGTTCTACCTCGTAACCCGGAAGTTCGGCCAGGCCGAGCAGCAGTTTCGCCGTGCTCTGCAAATCAATGCAAACTACGGTCCTGCTTTGAAGGACCTCGGTATGCTTCAATTTCAGCAACACCGGAATTCCGAGGCCGAGGAGACATTTAAACGGCTTTCCGCGTTGCCGGAAAAAGCCTACAAACCACTGCATGCGCTATTTCTGATGGAGTTGGGTCAACG
>DATLVJ010000079.1:0-6393 GCA_035577585.1 Candidatus Limnocylindrales bacterium | reverse complement strand
CGCCGCCGCTTAAATAGTCTGCTTTTCTAGCCCATCCGCCGTTGCCGTAGTATGGCGAAGGTGGATCTGGCGCCGCCTCCGCCACCTCCCCATTTAAATCTCTGTCATCCCGCCTGTCCTGAGCGAAGTCGAAGGGACCGGAGAGTCGCGTCGTTTGCGACTCGTAGTGGAGGGACCGCGGCAACACGCAAGCCCCACCGCAATCACTGTGACGTACCGAGGGTTCTGGATCTCTTCCTCTCAGCGAACTCTGTGCTCCTCCTCAGCGCTCTCCGCGTTAAGTCCCCTCTTTCTTCCACCCAAAAAACAAAAACGGCGCGAAAACCACTCGCGCCGTTCAATTTCCATTTTCCAATTTCTATTTTCTATCTCTACTTACATTTTGTATCGCCCTAAATCCTCATCATTCAACCCTTCCAGATAATTCCTCAACTGCTCGTTCGAGCTCCGCTCCGCCAGCGCCGTCGCCACCTTCGAATTCTTCAACACCGTCTCATCCACAAAAATCGGGCAATCCACCCGCAACGCCAGCGCCAGCGCATCGCTCGGCCGCGAATCAATGCTGATCAACTCGCCCTCGCGTTCCACCCAGATCAGCGCAAAAAACGTATCGTCACGCAAATCGTTCACCACGATTTTCCGCACGTGCACATCCAGTCCCAGCAAAACATTTTTCAAAAGATCGTGTGTCATCGGCCGCGGCGTCGACACCTTCTCAATCTCCAGCGCGATCGCATTCGCCTCGTACGCTCCCACCCAGATCGGCAGCACCGACTGCCCCTGCACATCCTTCAACACCACAATCGGCATCTGCGTAACCGGATCCATCATCAGGCCGCGTATCTTCATTTCCACTTCCATCGCGCCCTCCCTATCCCCTGCCGACGGTAGTTCTACTCCACTGCCCATGTAGCGGCCGCCTTCCGAGGCGGGCGCCTTTTGCCCGTCCCGAACGACTTTACGGGGCGGGCGCCTTTCTCTTCTCTGCGAACTCTGTGTTCCGACTCTGTGACCTCTGCGTTAAAATCTTCTCTTCCGCTGTTATCGCCCAACCATCTCTCCCACAAGACTATTCGGCATCGCCGATACCACTCTGACCTGCACGTAGTCTCCCAGAAGTTCCTGCTCCGGTGAAGCAAAATTCATCACCCGATTCGAACTAGTATGCCCCGACCACTGATTCTCCCGCCGAGACTTCCCATCCACCAGCACCTCAAACGTTTCTCCAACCAGCTTTTCATTCTGCACACGCTGAATCTCCCGTTGCCGGTCCATCAAAACCGCCAGCCGCCGCCCCTTCTCCCCTTCCGGAATCGCATCCGGCATTTTCAGCGAAGGCGTATTTGGCCGCGGCGAATACTTGAACGCAAACACGCTGTCGTACTGCACCTCATCCAGCAGCGTAAGCGTCTCCTCAAAATCCTTTTCGGTCTCGCCGGGGAAACCCACGATCATGTCGGTCGTAATGCTGATCGGCCGCCGCGCCGCCTTCATCAGCGCAATCTTCTCCAGGTACTCTTCTCGCGAATACGTCCGTGCCATCGCCCGCAACACCGCCGTCGAACCGCTCTGCACCGGCAAGTGCACGTGGTCGCAAATATTTGGGTGCGCCTCGATCGCTTCCACGATGTCTTTCCCGAAATCCCGTGGATGCGAAGTCGTGAATCGCACGCGCCGGATTCCCCGCACTCCCGCG
Organism: Candidatus Limnocylindrales bacterium; assembly: GCA_035577585.1. Taxonomy (GTDB): domain Bacteria; phylum Acidobacteriota; class Terriglobia; order Acidiferrales; family UBA7541; genus Acidiferrum. Next base: position 4,697 of record DATLVJ010000079.1, on the reverse strand, counting down.
ACCTCCGTCAGTAATTCAGCAAACCGCATCTTCCTCGCGCTCGGGTCCGCGTACGAATTCACCGTCTGTCCCAGCAACTGCACTTCGCTGTACCCGGTCTCCGCCAGCCGCTGCACTTCTTCCAAAATCGACGCGCTCCCCCGGCTCCGCTCCGGCCCCCGCGTGAACGGCACCACGCAATACGAGCAAGCCTTGTCGCAACCTTCGATAATCGTCAGGTACGCCCGCCACGGATTGTCCCGCCGCGTAATCTCCGTCTCAAACGTCTCATCCGTGTCCGTATCCAACCCGGTCACGCGCCGGTTCCCCGCCTCCAGCTCCGCAATCAACTGAGGCAACTTCCGGTAACTCGCCGACCCGCAAACCAAACTAACCCACGGCGCCCGCTCAAAAATCTCCTCACCCTCCTGCTGCGCCACGCACCCCAGCACCCCAATAATCTTCCCCCCACCCGCATTCACAATCTTCCTCAGACTCGGGTGATTCTTACCAGGAAGGCCGTCTCTGTGAACTCTGTGTTCCGTCTCTGTGTCCTCTGTGTTAAAACTCTTTGCTTGTCGCTCGTCTACCGGCCGCAACTCCCCCAACCGCGAAAACACTTTCTGCGCTGCCTTCTCCCGAATCGAACAAGTGTTGTAAAGGATCACCTTTGCAGTCTCAGGCGTCTCCACCTGCCGATACCCTCGCGACAGCAAAACTCCCGCAACCTTCTCCGAATCGTGATCATTCATCTGGCACCCAAACGTCTCCAGATAAAACGTCGACCCCTGTGGCACAGGCACTCCTGTTTGTGCTCCCTCGCTGTCCAACGCACCAATGTAGCGGCCGCTTTCCGAAGCGGGCGCCTTTTCCTCAGGCACACCCGTACCCGTCAATCTCTCCAACCCAATATCAAAACTCTTCCCCATACCCTCACTCTACCACACGCCCCATTCGTACTGTGGGAGGTACCCAGACCTTGGCAAACTCAATCCCCCTCCATCGCCACCGTTTTCTTGTATCATCCGAGTTATGTGGTGGCCTGGATGCGCACTCTCAAGTATCTCCTAGCGATAATCGCCAGCTTATTCGCCGGTTGGCTGCTCACCCCATTGCCCTGGCTGCTCGGCATTTTTGGAGGTTCGCTGGGCGAGCGGATAGACGGCCTTTCATTTCGTCTCGTCTCTTATTTTCTTCTTGGACTCGCCCTCCCCTGCCTGTCTGCTTGGCTCGTGTCCCCAATCTCTACGAGTACAGCGGGAATCGAACCCGAATTGCGCGGTGGCAATCATGAATTTTTAGTCCGCCTTCTGAAGTGGTTCGCGCTAGCATTATTGGTCGCTTTTGTCCTCCCCATTCTGGAATTGATCCTTATGGATTCTGGCATGATGTAAATTGCTGTTCATCTTAAGCCCTCTTGCTTTCATTTCCGCGTTCGCTTCCTGTCACCACATACGCCACCACAAACAACACCCCCAGCGTTATATCCGTCACCGCAAACACCAGATCCCGCGGGTTCGTCCTCCCCTGCAACACCAGCACCACCACCGCCGTGCAATACGTAAACTTCTCCACCACCGACGGAATCATCATCACCCGCAACCGTACCGGATCCCGCCCGATACAAATAAACGCAATCTGCCAAGCCAACGCGCATCCCACAAACCCATAATAAAATCCCGGATGCGTAATCGCCGGCGGATCCTGCTTCCCGATCAAATCAAACATAAAATACAGCGGCGTAATCACCACCACTCCCCAAATCCCCGCCACCCAAAACACCACCTTCGCAAATTTCATCCTCCGCTCCTCTCTGACTGATTACCGATTACTGATTACTGATAACTGATAACCTGCCACCACCTCCGGCCACTTCGCCAGCACCTCCCCATGCAGCCACATTCGGAACATCCGCATCTCATATCTTTTGACCATGCCCCATCCCTGTGCTACGTTGAATTTGCCCTGTAAAAATTTCTTTCTCTTAAGGAGACAGACATTCTTTTTCTCCTGAACGCCATTTTCATCGGCAGCATCTTCGATATTCTCGCGCAAACCGGTTGGGTCGCCCGCGGCGTCCTCGCCATTCTACTCTTTGCCTCGCTCATCTCCTGGGCTCTCATCCTGCAGAAGTCCGGCATGTTTGGCCGCATCCGCCGTCAAAGCGATCAGTTCCTGAAAATCTTCCGCGCCACAAAAGGCGTCGCCAATCCCCAGGGACTCGTCTCTGCCGGCTCTCCTTTCGCCAACGTCTACGCCGCCGGCTATCGCGAACTCCAATCCCAGGTCACCGGCGGCGGCAATCCAACCCCCGTCAAACTGAAATCCATGCAAGCCGTCACCGTCAGCATGCAGCTCGCTGCCGCTGACGAAGTTCGCCGCACCGAAAAAGGCATGTCCTGGCTCGCCACCACCGCCGGCGTCGCACCCTTTATCGGTCTCTTCGGCACCGTCTGGGGCATCATTGACGCCTTCTCCGGCCTCGGCACCTCTGGCTCCGCCAGCCTCCGTGCTGTCGCCCCCGGCATCGCCGAAGCCCTCGTCACCACAGCCGCCGGCCTCTTCGCCGCCATCCCCGCCCTCATCGCCTACAACTATTTCCTCCAGGACATCCGCGACCTAGCCCAGCGTCTCGACACCTTCGCCCTCGAATTCGCCGCCCAAATCGAAAAGACTTTCACCTAACCATGCTCTCCCCATCACACAACTCTTGTCATCCTGAGCGCGTCTTCCGCGCGAAGGACCTCAACCGATCAATTCACCGAGCAGTCTCCGTGCTCTCTGCCTGCCCTGAGCGAAGCCGAAGGGTGCTCCTCCTCTGTGTTAAAACTCTTCTCTTCGCCGGCCACTGGTCGCCGGCCACTGGTCACTGATTGCCATGCCTCAACTAGCCAAATCCACCCAATCCTCCCTCTCCGAAATCAACATGGTCCCGTTCATCGACGTCGTCCTCGTCCTTCTGATCATCTTCATGATCACTGCCCCCATCCTCCAATCCGGCATCGAAGTCGACGTCCCCAAAACTCACACCGTAAAAGAAATCACCCAGCAGCGCCTTGTCGTCACCATGGACAAAAACCAGCTCCTCTACCTCGGTAACGACCCCATTAACATCCACCAGCTGGCCGACAAAATCAAAAAACAGTCCAAGTCTCAGAAAGATGTCATCTACCTCCGCGCCGACGAAACCGTTCCCTTCGGCGCCTTTTGCACCGTCATCGACACCCTCCGCCAGTCCGGCATTTCCAACATCAGCATCGTCACCCAACCGATCAACGACCGGAACCGCTGATCATGCGCAATAGCTCGAATTCGCAAGATCCCCAAAACGTGGGTGCCGCACCCTGCGCCCTTCAGGGTGCGGGTTTTCTTATCGCGATTTCGGTCCTAAACTCCTTTGTAGGGGCCGGGCTTGCTCGGCTCGCTTCCCGATTACTGATTACTGATTACTGATTACTTCTTTTCATGAGCTACGCCATCCAAACCGACGACGCCCCCTTCAAACGCTTCCTCGGCTACTCCGCCTGGCTGCATATCGGCCTCGTCGTCGCAGTCGCCCTCAGCGTCTGGATCCAACGCTCCGGCAATCCCTGGGGAGGCATCGGTGGCGGTGGCGAGTCCAGCGTAAAGGTAGACCTCGTCAGCAGCGCGGGCATTCCTATGCCGCATCCAGTCGTGCCGACGCCCAGTCAAGTCGTCGATCCCACCAAAGGCCTGGCCACAGAAGAGCCCAAGATCGAACAGCCCAAGACCGATCCCACGCCCATTCTCAAGTTCAAGGAAAAACAGCCGCCTCCGCCGCCATCCAAGAAATCCAAAGTCTTCGAGCCGAAAATAAAGCCGCCCGACAACGCCACCCCTTACGGCAAAGGCGGCCAGATGGACATCCCCACCGGCTACTCGCAAACCCCCGGCGCCTCTGCCAGCGGCCTGGCGGTTGCGGGCCCGGGCGGCGGCGATTTCGCCACCCGCTACGGCTGGTACGTCGAATCCGTCAAACGCGCCATCAGCCAGAACTGGATCCAGACCAGCATCGATCCCTCTGTCCGCGCCGCGCGCCGTGCTCATGCCGTCGCCGCATTCCGCATCAATCGTGATGGCACCATCAAAAACATTCGTCTCGACACTTCCAGCGGCAATCGTTCCATGGACGACTCCGCCACTCGCGCTCTCCTTGGCATCGACAAACTCCCCGCCCTCCCCGCCGACTACTCCGGCGCCTACGTCGACGTCACCTTCGACTTCGACCTCTCCGCCCCCCACTAGTGGCACAGCCATTCCTGGCTGTGCTCTTGGGTTTCTCTGTGTTCTCTGTGTTCCATCTCTGTGTCCTCTGTGTGAAATCTTTTCTCTTCTCCCCTCCAATCTGTCCTAAACTATTTCTTCAGCCCAAATTTCTTCCGGAGGAACTCTTGCTTCGAATCACCCGCACCCTTCCCGTTTTTTTCCTTTGCCTCCTTTACCTTCTTCCGTTCTCCGCTACCTCCTTCGCTCAGGATTGGTTCCGCGCCGGCACCGGCCTCGGTGTCGACAAACCCCGCATCGCCGTAGCCGACTTCGCCCCCCGCGCCGACAACGCCAAACCCCACGCCACTCTCTTTACCCAAACCGTCCGCGACGACCTCTCCTTCTCTGGCATCGTCGAACTCGTCTCTCCCAGCTTCTATCCCCCGCAAGTTCCTTCCACCCCCAACGAACTCGCCAAAACTCTCTGGACC
>DATLVJ010000078.1:0-2950 GCA_035577585.1 Candidatus Limnocylindrales bacterium | reverse complement strand
TTGGTCTGGGTTAGATGATAGATCGCCCGAAACCATAGCCGCAGCGGCAGATGGGTCGATGCAAAGATCGTCCCGGCGATCGGCGACGTCTGCCGGCGGCACTTGGCGCATTGATAGAGATCGCGGGCTGTCACCACGATTGAGCAGTCGGGTCATGAACTTCTCGAACACCTCGCCCGCCTGTAGGCGTTCGCGGTTCTTGGTGAACGTCGTCGGGTCCCACACCGGGTCGTCCGGCGACAGTCCGACGAACTAGCGATACAGGAGGTTATAGTTCAGTTGCTCCATCAGCTGCCGCGCCAAGCGGATGCCATACAGCGCCTGGATCAACAGGGCGCTCAGCAACTGTTCCGGCGGCACCGATGGCCGCCCATCTTTCGCGTAGAGTCGGGCAAAGCTCCGGCTCAGTTCCTTCAGCACATCGCGAGCCAGGTCGTGGATTTTGCGCCGTGGGTGCCCAGATGGAACACGCGATCCAGGCGATACGTATGAGAACAGTTGCGCCTGGTCAGGAAATATCCCCCGCATCATCTGCCCCCGCTTCAACCTGCGCCAGCGAATCATGCTTCGCGGATTGCAAAGAAGATGTTTCTCAGCAGACTGCTAAAGTTGATTTCCAAGCCCACGGGATGGTCCGACGTGATCACGGTTTTCCTGCGATCCGTGATAATGCTCAAAACGCCATATCCAACACTCCGTTCATCCCCGTCCAGATCAGACGGCGAAAGCGTTCACACATGGGTCAAATTTCAGTGGAAAAAACCGATCCCTCCCGGGTCAGTTCCCAGCGGAAATCAACACGAAACCCCTTGCCGGTCGGGAAGGAGTTCATTGTAGGAGACGAGCCGCCGCTGTTTGAAACGAGGCCGGGCAGCCTTACAAGGAAAGCCAGCAAAAAGGGACGGCGCCTGAAGCGCAAATGTTCAATCAGCAAACAAAGTGATCTGCCCATTGGCCGAGTGTAACATTCTGGCGCGGATCCAGGCTGCTGTCGTCCTTGAGGGCACCTAATAACTCTTCTAGGGGCGGCATGCATGGCGATCGCTTCGAAAGCGGCGCGTGCGTTGTCGTCACGTATTGCGAGTTCAAAAACTCTGCGACTCCACGATGTCAGCCTGCCTTTGACCATTTGCGCATAGATCTTTCCTGTCTCGTGATCGGCGAAATTGATGATCGGAATGCGTCGCACACATTGTCTGAGAAACTCGCCGTGCATACGCGCTTTCCGGCTCGATGGCTTTGCATAGATGTCCGCGGCTGTGCGCGCTTCAATATTGATGTTCTGATACCGGTCGACGTCAAGCAGACAGTTCAAATCGAGGATGTTCATATGCCCGTTTAATCCAAATGCGATTGTCCTCGGTCTTTGGCCTTCGGTGACGCTGTTGTCGAGAAACTCGAAATGCACGCGTTTGTCTTCCCGCAATGCCCATGTAAAGAACAAATTCGGAATTCCTGAATAGGCCTCCACATTATGTGCTAACAGATCGTCCACTGCCTTGTAACGCCCGATCTGCTCTCCCCGTTTCCAGGCCCGCTCCACCGTTGCTTCTGGCGGTGTGATCATAAAGAACATAAAGACCTCCACCCCAAACCGGGTCAGCAGCCGGCTGCCTTCTTCCTCCTCGGGCTCTTGTGCAAAACTATCGAACCTGAAACGGTCTATTAGCAAATGTGGCAGTTGCCCAACCTTGCTCTTGTAGCTCATGTGGCGGTCAAGCTTCTGATCGACGATGGCAACTTCACAGCCAGTCAGTGTGCCAGCGTATCTCCTTGCCGCGCCAAGCGCGGCATAGTCGAGCAGATATTTTCGCCAAACGTCCGGACTGATAAGCGCAAAATCCGACCAGGCAACTCCCAGCCGTTGCGCGAGCTGCTTCTGAAGCGGCCGCATGGAACTCTTGCCCGATGCCGAAGCCCCCTTAACGTTCATGACGGTCGGCTGCGATTGCGCCGGCAGGAGGCGATAGTTCTCCTGACGCGCAGCGAGGTGGACGAGTGGTTCCAGAAACTCCCCAATCACTGCGCTCCCATAATCATTACACACCAGCCGCAACGCGATGGAGGTTATCAACGTGCGGTTGTTCGTCAGATAACCGTGTTGTGAGAATATTGCTTCTGAGGTCGCAACCAGTGCCTGGTAGCAAGCTTGTTCAAACGGGATACGTGCCGACCGCGCTGTAGCGCGCCAGTTGGCGATGGCAATGCGATCCTGATCTGTGGCCGACCGAGCGGTCGGTAGCACCTTGGCTTTACTACGAACAGGCACGAACCTCGACCACCAGCTCGCTCCGGATTTGCTAATTTCGTCAGCCGCGTCACCGCACAAAGAGCCGGCCGTCTGAGCCATATCGATGAAGTTGGACGCCTCCCGTTTCAAGTCCTCGAACATCCGTTTGATCTCGGGCAACTTAGGCGCGACGTGTTTGTCCATGATCGTCGCCGTCATCTGGCGAAAATTGACACCGAAATCTTCGTACTTCTCGCCGTCCGGCACTGAAAGATCAGCCATCACCCGAACCAGCACCTCATGCAATGCCAGTCTCTCCGGCCTGAATGTCGACAACCTTTCAATAGGCAGGCCACAGAAGCCACTGAGCTCTTGAAGTTCGCTTATGCTGCTTGAGACGTTCACTGAACTGAACACCGTCGCCAAGGGCATGAATTCGGTCGGTAACGTCGATTGAACGCCCGGATTCCAAGGCCCATAATTTTCGGGTTCCACCGTCGCCAGGGCAGGTGTGAAGTTCGCAAAAGATTCGATATTCACCGACATCTTGATCGAAATTACCCCGATGAACGACCAATCTAGCCACAACAAAGGTAGGATGCCTGCGGACGGGGCGTTTGGCAACGGCGGAGCCGCTGGTTGTCGGGAGCGCGAGAGTTGTCCGCGTTACCTACTGTCCTCGGGCGATTTCTGATGTCGGGACGCGTTGGTGCATGTGTG
>DATLVJ010000077.1:0-6935 GCA_035577585.1 Candidatus Limnocylindrales bacterium | reverse complement strand
CCGGGTGCCGCAAATGCTCCGCAAACAACGCGATCAACACGCTCGACACGCCGAAATACGTGAACGCCGCCCGCTCAAACGCCCCGCATGCCGCCCACGTCGCCGCCGCTTCCCTCCGCAGCAAGCCCGGCGCCTGCTCGCTCATCCCCTCTGTAGCTTCCAAAAAATCCGCCTCTCCCTCATACGCGTTCGAAACCGCCAATGCCTGCGCTGCCCCATTCGTTTCGATCACTCGTATCTTCTCACCGTTCATGGATGTGTTCCGATCGTTTGAAGTTTTGCTTTTTCCTTAGTCGCATAATCCGAAGCAGCCTTTTTCTCGTGGTGCCAGTGCCAGATCGCCCAGTCGCGCAAGTTCGCCGTGCCCGCCAGCTCTTTCCCCGGATTCACCGCATGCCCGTGTCCCACAGCGTCCAGCATCGGCCGGTCCAGCAGCGTATTTCCATAAGCGTGCGACTCCCGCAAATTTATCTGCATCGCCCGCGCCACCACTTCCATCGCCCTTCTTTTCGCTACACCATAATTCGCTTCGCCGACCACCCGCCCGCTAAAAATGCCATCGCGCTCTTCCAGTCGCGTCGCGCTCACCAGCACTTCGCGCTCCACTCCACGCCCCTCCAGTTCGCACTCCAGCGCCATCGCCACCATCCTCGCCAACGGTTTCACCATCCCGCTCACTAGCACAATTTCGTGTCCCCGCCGCGCGTGCCATTCCACGCGCGCCACTCCCTCCTCGAAAAACGCAATCGGCTCCGCCGCTTCCAGAATCTGCTCCTCCCGCAGCCCGTGAAGGTAACCCTTGTTTCCCTGCGCAATCGCCGTCAATCCGCGTGGCAACAATCGAACGGCCTCCACTCCCCATCGCACATAGTTCGTCCACGCAATCGCGCCCGCCCGCCGCAACTCCCGGAACAACCTCCGTTCCAAGGAAGGCTCCGGCACCAGCGTTCCATCAATATCGAAAAACGCCCCAACGCGCCTCTCCTGATCCCCCGCGCCGATCATCCCGCGTCTCCCCGCGCTTCTTCCCCAGCGCTCCCCTGCGTCAAATTGCTCGCCAGAAATCTCCACCCCTCCACCAGCACCGGCAGGCCCCGCACCACGCAAAAAACTCCCGTCATCCACGCCAACGTCTGTGCTCCCGCGCGAATCGCCGCATACATGTCCAAGCTCACCGGGCCCAGCAACGCCACCGGCCCCCGCGTCAGCGCCAACTCCAACCCCAAATAACAAAAACACGCGCACTTCATCGCCGCGTACAAGCCGCGGCTCCATCGCGACGCTACCAGCGCCTTCGCCCAGCCGCTCTGCAACATCGCATTTGCGCCCCACCCCGAATACCCGGCCTTCATCGCCAGCCCTCGCAGAAAATCCGTCGCCGCCCCGCGCGCAAAAAACAGCATTGGCAGCCACAGCGATACCATCCCCACCACCGCAAAATAAGTAAAAAACATGTTCTCGATCACGCGGTCGCCCAGAATGTCCAGTTGCGCCCCCACCGGCGTAGCCATCCTCTTCCGCCGCGCGATGTGCCCGTCCAGCGCGTCCAGCGCGATCGCCGCCACCGTCAGGGCCACGCCCAGCAAATTCATCCACGCTCCGTGCCCAAACGCGCTCACCGCCAGAAATCCCACTACCACGCGCAGCAGCGTCACTTTGTTCGGCGTCCAAACCATGCGCACCCGCCAGGACCAATCCCTAACCTTCTACAGAGCAACGGCCGTTCCATCAGCCCCCCGGCAAGTTCATCGTTATCAACGCCCTGCACGCCGCACCTCGCACCCGCGCGCCTCCTCCCGCCAGCCAAATACGCCACTTGTCCCTGTAACCTGTCTCCGCCCCCCTTACTCCAAGGATTGCGTCTAACTCATGTGTAAGCCGCCGGCCTTCAATCATTCCGCTCTCCCTTTTGTGCGAGAATAGAGAGGCAGGCAACTCAGGGCACGCCGCACCGCGCACGGCTAATTTTCCAATGTCAGGAACACGAGCCTCTCAACCATGACCGACGTCTCACTCGCAGGAGCCTTTCTCGCCGGGCTCATCTCCTTTCTCTCGCCGTGCGTCCTTCCCCTCGTCCCCGGCTACATCTCCATGCTCTCCGGCATTGGCGTCGAACAGCTTCGCCAGGGCGAACAGCCGAAATCCGGCCTTTTCTCTTCCGCGCTGTCCTTCGTAATGGGATTTTCCGTCGTCTTCATCGGCTTCGGCGCTTCCGCCAGCGCCGTCGGCGGATTCCTCCGCCAGAATCGCGCCCTGCTCGCTCCCGTCGCCGGCGCGCTCATTATTCTATTCGGGCTTCACCTGCTCGGCGGCCTGATGCGCATCAATCTCCGCGCCGGCATCATACTCGGCGTGGTGCTCGTAGCCCTCGGAATCGCCTCACTCGTGCATCACGGTCCGCTCTTCGCTGGACTCGGCGCCAGCCACTTCTTTTCTCTCTCCATCATCGGTTTCCTCGGCCCGCAACTCGCCCGCTGGCTTAACCGCGACGTCCATCTCCGCAGCCAGGACACCAAGCCCGGCATCTTCAGCGGCTTCCTTCTCGGCTTTGCCTTCGCCTTCGGCTGGACACCGTGCATCGGCCCGATCCTCGCCACCGTCCTCACCCTGGCCGCCGCCAGCGAAACCGTTTCCCGGGGCGTCCTTCTCCTCGCCGTCTATTCCGCCGGACTCGCCGTCCCTTTTCTCCTCACCGCCGTCGGCCTCGGCGCGTTCCTCCGCTTCTACAAAAATTTCCGGAAATACCTGCACGCCGTGGAACTCTTCAGCGGCGCGCTGCTTCTTTTCGTCGGCGGCCTGGTCTTCTTCAACAAACTGACCTGGCTCTCGGGTAAACTAACCTTCTTGAATCGTTTTTCAATGTAAATTGGTGGAATAATTCGCTATGAAAAAAGTCGCAATCATCGTTCTCACTGTAGTCGTCCTCATCGGCATCACCATATACGCGGACAAAGCCACGCGCGTCTCCGGCGCCGGCGCCAGCCGCATGGATTCCAAGGTCGCCGGAAAGCCCGAGCCGGAACTCAAGCTGAAAACCGTTGACGGCAAGGAAGTCTCGCTCGCCGATTACAAAGGCAAAGTTGTTTTCGTGAATTTCTGGGCCACCTGGTGCGACCCCTGCCGCGTGGAAATTCCCTGGCTCATCGCCATGCAGAATAAATACGGCCCCAAGGGCTTCACCGTCGTCGGCATCGCCATGGATGAAGAAGGCAAGTCCGTCGTCGCCCCCTTCCTCGACAAGGAACGCTTCGACGTCGACGGCCAAAAACTTCCGATGAACTATCCGATTCTTCTCGGCACCGACGAAGCCGCCGACAAATTCGGCGGCATTCTCGGATATCCCAGCAGCTTCCTGATCTCCCGTGACGGCAAAATCGTCACCAAATTCCAGGGCCTCAAGAGTGAAGAAGAACTCACCAGGGCCATCGAGTCGCAACTCTAAAAAGGCGCCCGCGTATGCTCTCCGAACACGACTTCCAAAAAAAGGCCGACCTCGCTTTCGAAGACTTGAAGAAGCGGTTGCTGAATCTCGGCGATGAACACGGCTTCGACGTGGAAGGCGAGAGCGGCAAGCTCGAAGTCATCTTCGAAGAGCCCGAGCCAGCTAAATTTGTAATTTCACCGAATACGCCCATCCGCGAAATCTGGATCTCCGCTCTCTCCACCAGTTTCAAACTCGGCTGGTCCGAATCACGCAACGCCTTTGTCCTGGAAAAAACCGGCGAAGACCTCCACGCCGTAATGAGCCGTGTCGTCTCTCAACAACTCGGTGCTCAGGTGACGGTATGAATCGACGAATCCCCAGATTTGCGGCCTCACTTCTCGCCGCCGCTCTATTTCTCTCTTCTCCTGCCGGCTCGCAAACTCCCTCCGGCAAAGACGTCGTCGCCCCGGAAGCCTATGCGTCCCACGATCCCGTCGCCCGCGGCATGTCCTTTCAAGTTGCCGTCGTCCTCAAAATCCGCTCCGGCTTTCACGTCAACGCCCGCGAAGTCACCGAAGACTACCTGATCCCCACCGATCTTCGCGCCGAAATTCCCGCCGGCTTCAAACTCGGCGCTGTCGCCTATCCAAAAGGCACGCTCCAAAACTTCACCTTCTCCAAAAATAAACAACTCAACGTCTACTCCGGCAGCGTCACCCTCCTCCTTCCGCTCACCGTCCTCGCCACTGCCCCTCTGGGTACCCAACATATCCCCATGAAGCTCCGCTACCAGGCCTGCAGCACTGAAATCTGCCTCCCCCCGGTAACCAAAGAAGTCGACGCCACCTTCAACGTAGTCTCCGCAACCTCCGCCGCCAAACTCGCCAACCCCCAAATCTTCTCCCCCAAATAAAAACTCCTTCAGACGAATCTCCTGCTACAGACGTCTATAAACACGAACAATTCAAAGCGGGGTGCGGAACGATGCGGATCAGGCTCTCCTTTGTTTTTCTCCTCTGTCTGGCGAACTACGTCCCCACAACGGCTGCACAGTCTGTCTCACCCGTCGTTTTCTCCGCCGACCTGGCCCGCTACTACTTTGCCTCCCCAGAAGCGGAAATCGCGGCGCGCGCAGACCTGGACGCCGCTCTAAAACACGTCAGCACTTTCTACGGTGAAATCAATTCGGGGCAGCACCTGCTCAACGTTTTGCAATCGTCCGAGGACGTTCAGAAAATCTACCGGCGTCATGAAACTTATCTGCGGCTGCGCTGCTCCCAGAACCGCAAAGATCCGGCATGCGCGGCCAATTCAAAGCTCGAATCCGAAGTCAACGCAGCGACTGCATTCCTATCCCCGGAAATTCTGGCGATTCCCGAAGCGCAACTACAGGCATTCAAGGCCACCGAGCCGGGCCTGAAATCGTACCAATTCGCTCTCGAGGATATCCGTCGCGATTCACTACATACATTGCCCGGATTCGAACAGGGCTTCCTCGATCGGCTTCAGCCTGAAATTGCAGACTGGCAATACGATCTGTACCAGCAGATCCTCGCGGGCATCTCGTTCGGCACGGTGCAAACCCCGGCCGGTTCGCTGGACGTCGTCCGCCAGCGAAACCTGCTTGCGTCGCACGCCGATCCACGCATCCGCGAAGAGGCGTTCAAGCGCCGCATGGACGGATTCGCCAGCCGCCGCGACCTTTTCGCTTTCGCCCTTATCCACACCGTCCAAGCGCAGAACGCCCTTGCGCAGTTGCATCATTATCCGGACGGGCCCGCGCGCAAATACGCCAGCTTGTACCTGAACCCGGAGCACACCCGCGCGTTGCTGGCCGCGATGGCGCAGCACGGAGACGTCGCCAAGCGGTTTGAAAAAATCCGTGCCGTCGAATACCAGCTCGCAAATCACTCCCAACTCCAGCCCTGGGACCTCGCCGCTCCCCGCAAAGACTTGCCAATTCCTATCACTCCTCTCACCGATGCTCCCGCGATTTTCCATCAAGCCTTCGCTAGACTCGGCCGCGAGTATCAGGAATCGTTCGACGCGCTGCTGAATCCTCTCAACGGGCGGGCCGATATTTTGCCCGGCGGAACACCCAACCGGTACACGGGAGGTTTTTCGTCGGGGTTTGCGGGAAGCACTAGCTTGCTCTTCATCGGGCGCTACGACGGCACTTTCAAAGACCTATCGGTGATTGCACACGAAGGCGGCCATGCGGCCCATCGCGCATTCATGTCCGCCAATGGCGTCAATCCGATTTACGCCAACGGGCCAAATTTTCTTTTTGAATCCTTCGCGGCTTTCAACGAACTCGTGCTCGCGGACTATTTCGCCGAGCACTCCTCAGCTCCACGCCTGCGCCGCTACTACCTCGAACAATGGATGCGCATCAAAGGCCTGGACGCCTTCTACGGAGCGCAAGACGCAATGCTCGAGCAACAAGTTTATGAAGGCGTTTCCAAGGGCGGCATTCGCAGCGCGGACGACCTCGACAAGCTCACTCTCCAGGTCGATAGCCAGTTCTCCACGTTTCCCGCCACCACTTCCGAACTCCGCAATCGATGGGCCACGATTTCCCTCATGTACGAGGATCCGCTATACAACATTAACTACGTTTACGGAGGCCTTCTCGCGCTGAAGTACTACCGGCTGTACACCGCCGATCGAGAGCAGTTCTTGCCGCACTACGTCGCACTCCTCAAAAACGGCTTCGACGCCCCGCCCGCCGTCCTTCTCCAGCAGTATCTGAGCATCAATTTGTTCGACGACTCTCTACTGAAGGACGATCTCGCCTTCCTAAATCATCGCCTGGATCAACTGGAGTCTGATTCCGTGAACTGAGTCGCGGCAAACCTTTATTCAGACTTGTTCTCGCGCTTGATACACCGTAATCTGCATCCCATCCGGATCCTCAAACCGCGCCATCTTGTCCCCCCAAGGCGCCTCCACTGGCCCATGCACAACAGTCGCACCATGCGCCTGCAACCTCTTCACCGCCGCTTCCAAATCCGGCACTCGCAACGCAAACCGGATCTGCCCGCTGACTCTCTTTCCCACCTCAATCTGATCCACCGTCTGCGCCTGCTTTTCGTCAAACACCTCCAGCGTCGCCCGGCCCATATCCAGCACCAGTGCCCGCCCCTGTTCCGCCGGCCACACCTGCGAGGGTTCCATCCCCAATCCGACGCGATAGAAACTCGCCAAGCGATCGAACTCTTTCGTAGTCAGCGCCACCCGCAATTCCATCACCGCCGGATTCGGAGTCGCGCTCGCCGCCGAGCCAGTTGCATCTCCAAGACCCACAGCCACAGTTGTACTTGCAGCTGCCCGGATAAAATTCCTTCGCTTCATTCGCTCTCCTCCTAACTCGGAACAAATCCCTGCCTGGAAATCCTCGCTGTGGGGACTGCCTAATTGTAATTAATTCAAGCCTCAGTATTTATCGCAGGAGCCGAACCACCTGTGCAACCACGGGAGGAACGACAAGCAAAGCAAAGAAAATCGCGAA
>DATLVJ010000076.1:0-4233 GCA_035577585.1 Candidatus Limnocylindrales bacterium | reverse complement strand
TCCTCCAGCGACCCAGAATCCACCAGCACCCGCCCCGCCGTCACCGGATCCCGCCGGAACGCCCCATCCTCTGTAAACTCTACGCACTTCCCATCTTCCAGCAGCATAATTTCGCCGCTCACCACGCCCAGTTGGTGCGCCAGCGCCGCATGCCGGAACAAATGCCGGTACTCTCCGTGCACCGGAATAAAATATCTCGGCTTCACCAGTTGCAGCAGCAGCTTCTGCTCTTCCTGGCTCGCATGCCCCGAAACGTGTATCGGTCCCGATGAGTTGTCGTAGTACACCAGCGCTCGCCGCCGGAACATGTGATCCAGCATCCGGAAAATTGCCTTCTCATTTCCTGGAATAATTCTCGCAGACAAAATCACCGTATCGTTTTCATCGATCGTCACAAACCGGTGATTGTCCACCGCAATCCGCGACATCGACGACATCGGCTCCGCCTGCGATCCGCTCGCCAGCACAATTAATTTCTTCGGATCAAAACTCCGGATATCCTGCGGCCGCACCACCATCCCATCGGGAATCCGCATGTATCCCAAATCGTGCGCGATCTCGACGTTGTCCACCATGCTCCGCCCGACAAACGCCACTTTCCGCCCCACCCGATCCGCAATATCAATCACCTGCTGGATTCGGTGGATCGACGACGCAAAGCACGACAGCACCACTCTCCGTGGCGCCGACCGCGTCAACTCCTCGATCCGCGGCGCCACCACCCGCTCCGACGGCGTAAATCCCGGCCGCTCCACGTTCGTCGAATCGCTGAACAGCGCCAGTACGCCCTCGTTCCCATAGCGCGCGAACGCATGCAAATCGAACTGGTAGTTGTCCACCGGCGTCTGATCGATCTTGAAATCTCCCGAATGAATCACCACGCCAACCGGCGTCCGGATCGCCAGCGCCACGCAATCGATCGTGCTGTGCGTCACCGGTATAAATTCCACTTCAAACGGCCCGATCTCCACCAGCCGCCCCGGCACCGTCTCAAACAACTTCGCCGAATCCAGCAACCCCGCTTCATCCAGCCGCTTCTTCACCAGCGCCAGCGTGAACCGCGACCCATAAATCGGCACATTCAAATCGCGCAATATGTACGGGAGCGCCCCGATGTGGTCTTCGTGCCCGTGCGTCAGCACAATCGCCCGCACCTTGTCCCGGTTCTGCTTCAAATACGTAATGTCTGGAATCACCAGGTCCACGCCCAGCAACTCCGACTCCGGAAACATCATCCCGGCATCCACCACCAAAATATCATCGCCGAATCGGAACACCATCATGTTCATTCCGAATTCGCCAAGCCCCCCGAGGGGAATTACTGTGAGTGATTGTTTGCTCTTGCTCAAGAAAGGTTTCTCTCCACTATCGAACTCTAAATCGTACCACACCGCCCCGCGCCCCGCTTTCCAGCACCCACGTAGCATAGGCTTTAGCCTGTGCTCTTGGGTTGTCTTGTGGCGCGGCCATTCCTGGCTGCGCTCTCGGGTTTCCCCAGCCTTTGTAGCGGCCGCCTTCCGAGGCGGGCGCTTTCTCCTCATTCTTCTCCGTCATCCCGACCGGAGTGGCCGGCCTTTTCTTGCGCACCGTTGTTTGGTGCGCCGGCCACGGAGCGCGCTTTTTGCGTCCCGCGTGCTTCACCGGGGCGGAAGGGACCGTGGTAACCAACGATCGCCTAAGGCATTTTCTCCGCGCCTTCTGTGTTAACTCTTTCTCTTTCCTCTACTCATCCATCATAATCCCTGTTATATTCCTGCTCACCCGTACGTACTCCTACCAGAGGCACTCCGCCGCCTCGCCAAACTTTAAAAAGGGAAGGGAACTCTCGAAATGCTCAGAAAATCCAGTGTCGCTATCGCGCTCGTTTTTGCGCTCTTCTTCGCACTCGCCGCGCGCGCCCAGGAAGTCACCCCGGCCGAAAAAGACAAAGCCCTCGCCTATCTCGAATCCACCAAGAAAGACGTTCTCGACGCTACTAGCGGCCTCTCCACCGCCCAGTGGAATTTCAAGCCCGCTCCCGACCGCTGGTCCATCGCCGAGTGCATGGAGCACATCGCCGCCGCTGAAGACTACATCCGCGGCTCCGTCGAAACTGGGGTAATGAAAGCTCCCGCCGTCCCCGGCCGCGACATTGCCGCCATCGACGCCGGCATCATCGCCAACGTTCCCGAACGCAAAGCCAAATTCCAGGCTCCCGAAGCCATCAAGCCCACCAACCGCTTCGGTTCCCCGCAGGCCGCCATCGACCACTTCGTCGAAAGCCGCGCCGTCACCGAAACTTTCCTCAAAACCACCACCGGCCTTCGCGATCACGCCGCCGACAGCCCCAACGGCCAAAAATGGGACGCCTACGAATTCATCCTCTTAATCGCTGCCCACAGCGAACGCCACACCAACCAAATCAAAGAAGTAAAAGCCGACCCCAACTATCCAAAGTCCTAAAGCATAGGGGCGGCTTTAGGCCGCCCCTCTTCTCATCTCTGTGAACTCTGTGCTCTTCCTCTGCGCTCTCTGTGTGAACTCTTCTCTTAGCTCTTCCCCCCAAAAAACAAATGCGCCAACGCCACCAGCAACACCGCCCCCACCGTCGCCGCCGCCAGCGAAAACAAAAACGTATTCTCGTGCCCAATTCCCAGCTGCGTAAAAATCCATCCCCCAATCACAGACCCGATCAACCCGATCAAAATATCCCCGATACACCCAAATCCCCGCCCGCGCGCCATCTTTCCCGCCAACCACCCCGCCAGCAGCCCAATCAACAACCACCCAATCAAACCCCGCCTCCACTCCACAATCACCACCCGCTGCTGCAACCAAATCATCCCAAGCAATAAATTCATCTCCACCCTCCCGAATTATCCTGCCTTTGTAGGGCCCGCCGACCGTGGCGGGCCGCTCTCTTGCTCTTCTCTGTGATCCCTCTGCGTACTCAGCGCCTCTGCGTTATCTTTTCTTTCTTCCACCAGTCACCAATCACCAGTCACTATTCACCACTCCCCGGCTCCTGCTGCGTCATACAATGCAACGTCCCCAAGCCCAAAACCAAATCCCGGCAATGAATCCCCACCACTTCGCGCCCAGGAAACAACCTTCCTAAGGTATTCAACGCGACTCGATCCTGAGGATCATTAAACGTCGGCACAATCACAACTCCATTCCCAATATAGAAATTCGCATAACTAGCCGGCAACCTCTGCCCATCAAAATAAACCGCCTTCGGCATCGGCAACATTTCCACCGTCAACGCCCGCCCATCCTGATCCTTCATCCCCTTCAACCGCCGCAAATTCTCCTGCAGCGCAGCGTAATTCGCCTCTCCCGGATCCTCCTCCACAATCGTCACCACGGTCGTCTCATTCACAAACCGCGTCAAATCGTCCACATGCCCGTGCGTATCATCCCCCGCAATCCCATTCCCCAGCCAAAGCACATTCGTCACGCCTAAATATCTTCGAAACACTTCCGCATAATCTTCCTTTGTAAATCCCGGATTCCTCTCCTGCACCTTACTTTGCAAACACTCTTCCGTAGTCAACAGCGTCCCCCGCCCATTCACGTCAATCGATCCGCCTTCCAATACCACCCGCCGCCCCTTGTGCTCCGGAAAAAATATCCGCCTCTTCCGCCGCGCATTCGCCTTCCGCACCACCAACGCATCCTTCTTATGATTCGGATACTTCGCCCAGCCGTTAAACACAAAATTGTTGTACGCCACTTCGCCCGCCGCATTCTTCACGCAAATGGGCCCCGAATCCCGCATCCACCCGCGATCCGTCGCCACCGCAAAAAATTCCACCGACTCCAGCTTCGCCCCCGCCTTCTTCAAAATCCCCCACACCCGCTTTTCTGTCGTCCGATCTTCAACGAGCAAAAAAACCTTCTCCACCTGCGACAGCACCCGCACCATCTCCGCAAACGCCCACGGTATCGGCGCAAACTTTCCCGGCCAATCCGTCAACTCATGCGGCCACCCCAGCCACGTCCCCTCATGCTTCTCCCATTCCGCCGGCATCCGAAACCCCATCTCCCCCGGCGCTTTCTGTTCCTTCTTCTCTTTGGTCAACAAAAGCTCCTCTCAAATGAACTTGAGGGTGCCCCACGTTTCGCGCTTTTTGCGATACGTGGGCTCTTACGATCGAACTGCACCCAATCTCTTCTTTTCTTGCCGTTCTCTTCTCAGCGCACTCGGCGCCTTCAGCGAACTCTGCGTTAATCTCTTTCTTCCTATTCTTT
>DATLVJ010000075.1:0-10286 GCA_035577585.1 Candidatus Limnocylindrales bacterium | reverse complement strand
ATGGCGCACGATAAGATCCAAAGTTGCTTTCTCATTTTGAACCTCGCGAATGACTTTTGGGGGAAACGCCTGCTCCCATCATAAGTCTTGGGCCAGGCAGGACTACGGCTCGCAGAGAGGATTGACTCTAAACAGTACCCGGACAAGAGGACAGGAGGGAGAATGGCTGGGAGGCGTTGGCCCAAACGTAGACCCATTTGTCCGCGAAGCGCTTAAGGCACCGGGTGATAATCAAGCCATCCCATACTGGACGCTCGGGCTATTGCCCCGGCTGGAGCAGCTTGCTATATTCCGGCCATTCCCGCCCAAATTCGCAGTCTTGCGAGTGGTCTAATTTCGCTGTCGAGTCCTTGGAAGCAACCCTCCAGCCGTTGCATCCTCACGCGGTCTTTTGTTCCCATGCTCCATAAAGCGAGGTAAGTGGCCATGAAAAGAAAGCTTCCAAAAACAGCAGCGCTGGTTGTGCTTTTTCTCTCAGTTCTGGTCAGGCCGGGCGCGGCTCTGCCTCCACGAGGCGCCCAGCTGACCGTAGATGATGACAAGGTTGAGTGTCCGAATGCAGGGTTCACTCATATCCAGGATGCGGTCGACGCCGCCTCTCAAGGCGATGAGATTCACATCTGCAAAGGTATTTACGTCGAGCAGGTTACGATCCGGAAGGCATTGAGCATCGATGCTGACAACGGCGCGATCCTGATGCCATCCGCAATGAAGGCGAACACCACCAGCCTCTTCGACGCTGCTCCGATCGCCACGGCGCTGCTGGTCGCGGACTCAACCGGCGTTTCCATCTCCGGACTGACCGTCGATGGCGCCAACAACGGCATCTCTCAGTGGGCGCCCGACCTCATCGGCATTACGTTCCAAAATGCTTCCGGGGAACTCGACCGCACTGCTGTCCGCAATTTCAAGCTAGCTGCGTCACTCAATGGCTGCCAGAGCGGCACCGGCATCTTTGTACAGAGTGGCAATGGCGGCGTCTCGAAAGTTGAAATCGACCACTGCACTGTTCATGACTTTCAGAAGAATGGCATCACCGCCGACGAAATAGGCACCATCACCAGCATTCGCCGGAATGTTGTCACAGGCATCGGCGCAACCACCGGTGCGGCGCAGAATGGGGTTCAGATCGGCTTTGGCGCCGCGGGGTCGATTCTTGACAACGTCGTGACCAACAACATTTGGGCGCCGTGTAGCGCCGTCGCCACATGCACCGCTGTTGCCACTAACATTCTCGTCACGCAATCAGACGGTGTGGAGGTCTCCGGCAACACTGCCGGCATCGGTCAGGTCAACGTCTTCGTTCATGGCAACAATGCTGAGATCGAGCGCAACGAAACCTTCGCCTCTGTCGTGTTCGATGGCATTCGGTTGCAGGGCGATCAGTCCCGCGTCCGTCAGAATCATGTTCTGAACGGCGCCGAGTCCGGCATCTTTCTCTCCGGCAACAGCAACGTCGTTACAGACAATGTGATCACCGAAGCCGCAATCGGCGTCCTGAAAGCGACCGGCTCCTCTGGAAACATCATCAGGGGAAACCGTTTCTTCAATACGCCCGTGCAGGTTCAAGATCCCCAATTGATCGACGTGGTCAAACTTATTTCACCGAAGCGTTGAACGGCTGGCCAAGAAGCAGGAGTTGGAGGTGCCGGCAAAGAGTGCTTCAAACGATGCCGGGAATGGCTGCGAACCTAACCTGTCGATGCAAGCTATGGAATATTTAGGCTTACCAGGTTCACAGGAAATGGCGGGGCGGGGTACGGCGAAGTCACAAGATTAGTGAGGCTACCGTTAGACGCATCAATCGCGAAGCCATATATTTTGCTATCTGGAAGGGTCGTGGCCTGGACGGTCGCGTAGAGGAAATGCCCCGAGGGATCCACTACAAGGCTGCTGAGGGAAGACTGGGTGCTAAACGGAGATCCCACCATCGTCGTTAGAGCCCCGGTGCTTGTGTCTAAGCTGAACCCTTCGATTGAGCTGTTGAGGTTGCCCCCGATCGAGTAGAGAAATCTTCCCGATGGGTCAGCCGCAACAGCGAATGGCTGGGTGATCGTAGGGAAAGGCGAACCTGGAATGTCAGATAAAGTTCCCGTGGAACTATTAACGGCGAACCCTGCTACGCCGCCGGAAAGCAATGGCGCATACAAGAACTTCCCGTTGCTTTCCATGACGAAGTTAGCCGGCTGGCCATTCGCCGGGACAGTGAATGGCGAGCCTGGCACGGGCGAAAGAGAAGCCCCGACTATAAGATAGGCAAAGATGCGGCCCCCGGTAAGATCGTTTGCAAAAATAAACCTACCGCTAGGGTCAACGACCACCTCTCTGAAGTCGGCGGCTTCCACCGTGGTTGTAGCTAAAGATAATTCCCCCGTGCTGCCATTGACAGGAATCTGATAAATGATCCCTGGCGATCCAATTGCATAAAGAAACTTGCCACTGGGATCCATGGCTATGGAGTCAACGGACGAAGGAAAGAAATAAGGGGATCGGAGAATTTCGCCCAACGACAGGCCTGGAGCTTTCATTGAATAGACGTGAATGCCACTAAAACAATTGTCTATCACAAATGCAAATTTATTTGAGGGAGCAATGGCGATAGAAGGAATGGTTCCGAGACTATTGCAAGCGATGCCTTCCGACAAAGTTGGAGTGCCCAACTGGCCGGTGCTGCTGTTCACAGTCGAGAAGTACAGATTGCTGTCCGTAAGCGAGAATTCCCAGAGGTATTCTCCCGCAGAAGGACCACCGGTCCCGCCTCCTGTTCCGCCTCCAGATCCGTTCGACGAACCGCCACAACTGGTAATCCAGAACACCAGAAAAACCATCAGATGAAGTGTGACAAGGACCTTGCACGCCTTTGTTTTCATGAAATCGCCTTGTAGTTAAAGTACTCGCCACTTAATATCACATAAACGTACGACAGCGAAAAAATTACGGATGGCCCAACCAATGATTCCTCGAAGACACTGTCTTTTTAAGCGGCTGGTGCGACCAACTACTGGTGCTTAGTTCAATCGGAAACCGGCCGCTGCGTGAAAATTTGCGGAGAGCCGCGGCTTGTGTTAACTAAGGAACATGCCTGATTTTGCCGCTCCTGTGGAACGACTGATCGATGAACTGAAACATCTGCCGGGAATTGGACAGAAAACCGCGCAGAGGCTGGCTTTTTACCTGTTGCGGATTCCGGCGGAAGATGCGCTGGGGCTGGCGGACGCGATTCGCGACGCGAAAGAGAAGATCCGGACCTGCTCGGTTTGCCACAACATTACCGACGCGGATCCGTGCCTGTATTGCACGGGGGCGAACCGCAATAAGCGGACGATATGCGTGGTGGAAGAGCCGCACAACATTCTGGCGATTGAGAAGACACGGACATTCAGCGGGATGTACCACGTACTGGGCGGTTCGCTGTCGCCTTTGCAGGGGCGGGGGCCGGATCAGCTGAATATAAAGAGCTTGATCGAACGGCTGAAGGGCGGCGGCGTGGAAGAGATTATTGTGGCCACGAATCCGACTGCGGAGGGCGAGGCTACGGCTATCTATATGTCGAAGCTGATGAAGCCGCTGGGAGTGAAGGTGACGAGGATTGGCGTTGGGATTCCCGTGGGAGCGGATTTGGAGTACGCGGATGAGGTGACAATGTTGAAGGCGATGGAGGGGCGGAGGGAGCTGTAGGGGGAGAGAAGTTTTGAGTTTTAAGTTCTGGAGTGTTGATCCCCGGAGAGGTTTTCTGGGGATTTTTCTTGGGCGAGAGACGAGGTAACGAATTAAGAAAGTAAGAAAGCAAAGACACGGATAAGAATTAACGCAGAGTTCGCAGAGAGCGCAGAGGACGCAGAGGAAGAGGGAAAACCCGGAGTCGGCGAAGGAACGGTAAGCTGGAGGTAGGACTTGGGTTGAGGTTCTTCGGGCATCTCCGGTACAAATCACCGGAGTCCAAACACCGGACCTCGCCGGATGCCCTCAGAATGGCGACGCGCGCTAGTTGAGGGCAGCGAGTACCAATTAGGGCGCAAAAACGAGTGGGCCTCGGAGCCTAGTACGTACAGAATGAACGTCCTCTAGGCAGGGGGAACGAATCAGGTTAAAGTGCAGGCCTGCGGTGGGAAGTCCCCGCCAATCGCGCTGGTTCCGGACGGAACCGGGGTAGGAGGTGCTCAGATGGCTGGTCTTGAGCACTACATGGCACAGTATGACCACGAACACCATTCCGTGTGGAACAAGATCTTGCACGGAATCGGAATTCCGCTGATTTTTGCGGGCCTGATCCTCCTGGTGCTGCTGCGGTGGCGCTGGGGCGTTGGGTGCTTCGTGGGCGGATGGGTGCTGCTATTCCTGGGCCACCGGATTGAGGGCAACAAGCCCGCATTTTTCCAGGGACCGGTCTATTTGCTGGTTGGGCCAATCTGGGTCGCGAAAGAAATTTGGGATACCGTAACGGGTTCGCACAGCGAGCAGAATCCAGCCGAGGCGAAGAAACCATAGGTTGCAGTAGAGAGACGAGCCAAGAGAGTTTACGGCGACCATGCACGACGAACCAGGCGGCCCCGAACTGACGGACGAAACAGGTGAAATGCCGATAGAGGGCGCAACGAACACAACCGAGGAATTGAGGAAGCGGCGGAGCACGCGCATCGTGCAGGCAGTGCCGCTTCAGGTTACCGGTGTGGACGCGCTGGGCCGGCCGTTTGCGGAGCGGACCTCGACGCTTATCATCAATTGCCACGGCTGCCGCTACCAATCGAAACATTACGTGCTGAAAAACATGTGGGTGAACCTGGAGGTTCCCCACCCGGAACAGGGGCATCCCCCTCGGCGCGTCCGCGGAAAGGTCGCATGGATCCAGAGGCCGCGCACGGTGCGGCAACTGTTTCAGGTGGCGCTGGAGCTGGAGGCGCCGGGAAATGCGTGGGGAATTGCGTTTCCTCCCGAAGACTGGTTTGCCTTTCCCGAAGAAAACAAAATTTTGTCGAATCCGGCTTCGGCGATGGATTTGCCGCCGAGCATCGGAATGCCACCGCACGCCGAGGCGCCGCTGCCGATCGTGGAAGCGGAGCCGGGCGTGGCGACGCCGGATAATTTGCGGGTGTTCCCCGCCCCGGCGAGCGCGACGGATGCGTCTATGCAACTGGCACGGCAGGTGGCTCGATTGCTGTCCGAGGCCAAGCAGCAGATTCATTCGGCGGCAAAAGAAGCGGCCACGCACGCGGTGGAAACCGAACGCCAACAGACCACGGAAGAGTGGGAGCGGAAGTACGCTGGGTTCCGTGAAGAAGTGGCGCGCGAAACCGCGCAAGCTATCGGAACCATTCAGGAGGAGACCGAAGCGCGGACTCGCACCGCCCAGGCAGCCGCGGCAGAATCGCTGAAGAACGAATTGCCGCGCTGGGTTGCCCCGCAACTGGAGCAACTGACGCACGAATTGATGGCCCACCTGGCAAGGGAAGGCGCGCTGC
This sequence comes from Candidatus Limnocylindrales bacterium, assembly GCA_035577585.1. GTDB lineage: Bacteria > Acidobacteriota > Terriglobia > Acidiferrales > UBA7541 > Acidiferrum. The sequence continues at coordinate 4,827 of DATLVJ010000075.1, read as the reverse complement.
AACGCGACCAGCACGAAAAGCAGTTGGCGACGGCGCAAGACACGCTGCAGGCCATGTGCACGCAAGCGGAAGAAGCGGCCGCAAAGCTGCGAACACATGCGAATCAACTCGAGTCTGAAGCGGCCACGCGGCTGGAAGCGGCGAAACAACAGACGGAAGAAGAAGCTCGGCGGAGAGAAGAAGCCGCCAATGCGCAGAAGGATTCTCTGGGCGCGGTCCTGAACGAAATTCAACAGAAGGTCAGTGAGACATTCGAGCAGGCGCAGAATTCGATGCGCGAGCAAGTTGCCCAGGAACTCGGCTCGGCGCAGCAACTGGCCGCGGCGGCGCTGCAGGAACACACGCAACTGCTCCGGGAAGAATTGAAGCAGGAGAGCGCGGCGCAGAGCACAGCGACGCTGGGCTCCATCGGCGAACAGACCAGGCAACTGGAGGAGACACTGGCGCGGGTGAATCAGGCGACGGAGCGGCTGGAGCAGTTCGCGGCGAGGATCGAGGGCGCGCAGCAGGAAGCGATGAGCGGATTTCACTCGCAACTGGATGAAGTGTTGAACAAGCGGCGAGAGGACTTGCACCGGCAGTCGGACACATTGTTTGAAGAGATTTACGGGCGGATCCGCAGCAGCTTTGAAGCAGCGAACAGCGAAGCCCTCGCGAAATTCGAACAGCACCTGGAATCCATGGTGCTGCCGCACATTACGCGGACGGAAGAAGCCGTGCACCGGCTGGCGGGCGGGCGATCGCTGCTGGATGCGGCGATGACGATGCAGCAGGACCGGATCCGGAATTCGGCGGATGAGGCGTTTGCTGAATCGCTGGGACGCTTCCGGGAGAACTTGGGAACTGTGGAGCAGGTGCTCAACGAATCGGCACAGGGGATTACGGCAAAACACCTGGAGGACCTGGAAAGCAAAGCTGTGGACGTGAAGCACCACACGATGGAGGAGATGTTCAAGTCCGCGGAATGGTACGAAAAGAAGGCCCAGACGCAGCTGCAGAATTCGACGGAGCGGCTGGTGGAGCAGGCGGGGGCGCAACTGCGAGAGAAGGCGGGCGAAGTTTCGAGCCTCTTCGCGAGCGAGCTGAATCATTCGAGCCGCAGTTATGTGGAACAGAGCCACCGGCAGATGGAAGAGATGGTGCGCGAATCGTTTGAGAGGATCCGGATTTTGTCGGCAGAGGCGGCGGACACGACTTCGGCGGCGTTCACGGATGAGATCCAGCGCAATGGACGGCAAGAGCTGGAAGGGTTCATGGAATTGATGCAGAAGACGGTGGAGCAATCGAGGGAACGGCTGGACGCGGCTCGCGAGGAAATGAGCCACAAGCTGACGCTGGAGCAGGACGAGTTTCTCCGGCGGTTCCAGTCCGGGATGAGCGAGACGGTGGACCAGAGATTGCGCGAGTCGAAAGAGAAAGTGCACGCGGAATTCGAGGGGCTCTGGGATTCCTGGAGAAAGATGACCGCGGAGCAGCAGACGGAAATCCGCAGCGGGTTGCATAAGATGGGAGACGAGGCGGTGGTGGAGTTCCGCGGACGGCTGGAGAATATATCGAATTCATGGATGGTAGCGACTGTGGCGACACTGAATCATCAATCGCGCGAAGTGATCGCGCAGATTGCTGCAACGGCGGAGGAGAGGCTGCGCGAGGCGTCGGCGGAAGTGTTCGCGAAGTTTGGGGACACCTTGCGAGAGCGGCTGCAGCAGATTGCGGCGGGGTTTGAGAAGGGGCAGGGGGCGAAGGCAGGCGGCGGATAGGGCGGGGTTGCAATGTGAAGGTTGTACAGGAAGCTATAAGGCGTGGACGAATCTTAGTTTTGTAGTCGGGATTACACCTAAAAAGAAGCCCGCTTCGGAAAGCGGGCGCTACAACTGCAAGAACGGGGCTGGCCGGGCTGAAGCGCGGCGCCTCCACCGCAGGAAACCCAAAGAACCTGTATAATTTGAGATTGACCATGGCCAACCGGGCGTATCTGCGCGTGTGGACGCGCGATTTTTCCGAACAGACGATGATTGCGGAGTTTGCGCGTTTTCTGACGACCGCACCCGTGTCGGAGCGGCCGAACGGCTTCCAGATGCTGACGGTGCAGCCGGTGGACTACACGATACCGGCCGAGGTGGAATGGGATTTGCGCGACGCGAAGTATGGTCCTGCGGAGATCGCGGCGCTGGCGATTCAGGACTTGAACGCGGACACCGCGTTTATCGTGGAAGCGAAATGGGAGTTGTGGAATTTCGATATTGAGACGCTGAAGTGGGCGAACGGGCCGCAACCGTTGACGCTGGTCTGCCAGGGAACCGCGTTTGAAGATGGCGCGGGAGCGGCCGAGGGCCATTTCATCGCGGATCTGGGATTCGAGCATCTGTTCACAGGGCACGCAGGCTTGCTGGCGCCGGGCGCGGCCACGAATCCGTTCGAGAGTTCGGACCACCCGGTGGAAAAGAGGTTTCGCGCGTGGATGGGTAGCGGAGAGAACTTGCGCCAATATCACCAGCGAACGAAAGAAAACATCCAAAAACTAATGGGTTGGGTGGAGGCAGTTCAGGCGGCGCTGCCCGTCGAACGCAGCGTGTTGCAGAGCGAAGGCGAGGAGAATTTTGAAGCAAGGCTGGATGCAATTCTGGGCCAAAGGTGAGTAATCAGATTTCAGTGGACAATAATCAGTTTCGCCATAAAGGCCATAAAGAAGGACCGTTTATGCAAGCCGGCTTTTGTAGCGGCCGCCGTCTGCGGCGGGCGATTTTGGTCCTACGGCAAGCCAGATGCCAGGAGCGCTGGCACGAAGGAAGGGCAGCCGCTAGAATTGAGTAATACCTGGCCGGGCCGATGGCAAATGCAACCGCGGGAATTTTCCAGAAGGCTTTGATTACGCATCGGTTGAAGACACGTCTACTCTAGAAAGGACTGGAATGAACCGTCCCCTGATCCTTGTGATGGCGGCAAGCGTGGTTCTGTTTGGATGCGGTTCGGAAGGCGCGAAACCTTCGCCAGAAGCTGCGAAAGTGACCGCGGAGCCGGCGGTTCCCGAAGAGATGCTGGACGCGGCGCACGCGCTGCTGGGAAGCGAGTCGCAGGTGCTGCTCTTCGGTGATCTGGCAAAGACCGGGAAGCAGGAAGTGCTGGTGGCCAACGTGGTGCCGAACACACCGAAAAGCGTAGTTGCCGGAACCGTGGTGACGCGGGCGGTGGTGGCGGAAAAGCAGGAAGACGGCAAGTGGGTGGAATTAATGCGCGCCGACGAGCATTTGAAAAACGCGAAAGGCTTCCTGGGGCAAACCCCGCTGGTGGCGGTAACCGGATGGAAGTTGCAATATGAGCAGAGCGCGATAAAAGGGATGACGATTTATTTCACGCCGATCAAGGCCGGAACGAATGAACGAACGCTGCCAATCGCGGTAGCGTGGAATCCGGCGGCAAAGCGGTACCAATCGATGGACCTTTCCTACCAGCATTTCCTGGGCGAAGCGGCAACTCTGGAAAACCCGAGGTCCATGCTGCGATGAGCACTTCGGCGGCAGTGCTGCGCGCGGGCGGGCCGAGAAAGCCCGGGGTGTCCACCTGGGAGAATCTGCGCGGACTGTGGCCTTATCTCGGCAGGTATAAGGGGCCGATTGCTCTTGGATTGATAATTCTTGCACTCATGGGATTCGTCGGGAATCTGGTTCCTCTTTCCTCCGGAATCATTGCCGATACTCTTGCGGGAAGCCCGCGCCCGTTTTCGCATCCTGTGCACGAGACCGGCACCTTCTTGGGATCCAACTGGCTCAGCAATCTGGTGCCGTACTACGAAGCGCACAGTCGCAGAACGCTTGGAATTTACTGCCTCTTCCTGGTGGTGTGCATCGGGCTGAAGGGTGTGCTGTCCTTCGCGACGCGCTGGATTCTGATCGGGATTTCGCGCGACATTGAATTCGACATTCGAAATGATCTTCTGGACCGCCTGCTGGTGATGGAGCCGGAGTTTTACGTCCGGAACCGCACCGGCGAACTGATGTCGCGCGCAACGAACGACTTGAACGCCGTCCGCATGGTGTTGGGCCCCGGCATCATGTACAGCGGGACCACCATCGTAACCATGGTCCTGGCCATCGCGCTGATGCTGAAAATTTCGATGTCGCTGACACTGTGGGTGCTCCTGCCGATGCCGGTGGTCGCAGTCTCGGTCTGGTATTTCGGCCAAGTGATTCACCGCTTGTACGAAAAGATTCAGGCGGCGCTGGCCACTCTGTCCGCGAAAGTGCAGGAAAATCTTGCTGGAGTGCGGGTGATTCGCGCCTATGCCCAGGAAGAAGCGGAATTGCGCGGCTTTGACGAGCCGAACCGCGAGTACGTCGCGAAAAACGTGCAACTGATTCGCACCTGGAGCATGTTCATGCCCTCGCTGATGTCGCTCAGCGGGACAACCTTCCTGATCGTGCTATGGCAGGGCAGTTTTCGAATCCTTCACGGCCAGATGTCCATTGGCGCGCTGATTACTTTTTATACCTATTTGAATTTCCTGGTGTGGCCGATGATTGCTCTGGGGTGGGTCACGAACATCTTTCAGCGCGGAGCTGCCTCCATGGGGCGGTTGAACTACATCCTGACCGCAAAGCCGCAAATCGACGACCGCGGTGCGAAGGCTCCAAAAGACGCGCGTATCCAGGGAGAAATCGAATTCCGCAATCTGACTTTTGCATATCCGACATCCATTGCCGGCAATGGCGTGGCGGGCTCGAACGGCCATGGCGGTGCGGCGAGGCCGGTGCTGAAAAATATAAATCTGGAAATTCCCGCGGGATCCACGCTGGCGATCATCGGGCCAACCGGAAGCGGAAAGACCAC
>DATLVJ010000074.1:0-2245 GCA_035577585.1 Candidatus Limnocylindrales bacterium | reverse complement strand
CCGGTGGCAATCGAAGCCAGCTCCGTTGTCAGTGATCCCGCGAAGTTTGCTGGCAAGACCTTGGAACAGCTGGGACATTCCCTTAAGAATCCCAGACGTTGGGTGGGCTGGAGCGTTCCACAGCTGATTGACCGGCTTGCTCAAGTTGGCGTGGTTGTCGTTCTTAGATCAGATACTGATGGTTACTCGATGGGAACGGGAGGCGATGGGGCGGACAGAGCTGGCACTGCGGAAGCGCAACCAGCGACCTAAACGCGCACGTCGTCTCCCGTCCCGCCCATGTGCGCGGAAGGGAGAAAACTTCGGGGGTCTGGGGGCGGAGCCACCAGCCTAGGATGGGTTGCTCATGGTGAGAGTGCGACTCGCATTTGCCGAGCGACTGCGAAAGGATGCCCAGAAAGAACCGACTCACACACGGGGAAGCCGCTGGTGAGCCAACAGATGATGGATAGCCGGTGGGGGGTTCGCGAGAGTGGCGCAGGGATACCCTCCGTGATGGAGTGCTTCGTGTTAATACCGAGCCAAATCTACTCTGCTAGCTGTAAGGTAACTCTGCTCTGTCAGCTGTAAGTCACCCTGCTTCGCTAGCTGTAAGGTAATCATGTGAGCCAGCTAGCTCAACCTGAATGTTGGACTAAAATCGTCCTACTCGTCTGTGGGACACTTAGCCGGATCGAAGGGACTCTCCGGAATGCTTGAACTTTTTCGGGTTCTGCACAGGAATTCGTAGAGACCCTCATTTTAGGCTGCTTTCTGGAGAACGATGAATTCGGTCTTTGTGACCGCCATGCGCTGGGCCTTGAGCAACAAATAGCCGAGATTCTTGTAGCCACGGCCCCTTCTAAGAAGGGTTTTGATGTTGCCGTTGATGGCTTCCACAATTCCGAAGCGTACTTTGGTGCGGCAGTAGTTCAGGATGCCATCCAGGTGATCCAGCAGCATGTAGGCGAGCTTTTGAAAAGGTACCAACCGTTGCCATCGCAGCTGATCGATCCAGCTCTGCAAGTAGCGCAGCATGGCTCCTTCATAGCGGTAGGTCCATAACCGCTCCAAGCTTTCCTTCAGAAGGTAGGCTTTCATCACCCTCCGATTGAGGGCGAATAGATCGTTTAGCTGCTGACGTTTTTGGCTGTCCAGATTCATCCAGCGCGTCAACAGCAGCCAGCGTTTGCCCTTCACTACACCACGCATGCGCCCACCTTTGCGGAAGAACTCCGCTCGACGCACTTCATCGATGGCCTTATTGGCGTGCTGTAGGACGTGAAACTTGTCGAACACGATCCGGCAGTCTGGAGCCCAGTGCTCTATGCTATTGGTGAATGGTCGCCACATATCCACGCAAGCCGCCTCAATGCGCTTCCGCTGGCTTTCCTTCAGTTGCGTTCTAAAAAACTCATCGAGCGTTTCTTGCTTGCGATCCTGTCCGAACCACAAAGGCTCACCAGTCTCCAAGTTGCTGACCACGGTGATGAACTTCATCTGCTTGCCGAAGTAGATCTCGTCCACACCCAGCTGATCTAGAGGCTCCTTGCGACGCGTGGCACTCCAGCGCTTGAGATACCGCAGGTCGATGGCGCGCACCGTGCTGGCGGCCAGTCGGAACTGCCGGGCGACTTGTCGTACTGACGCGCTTTCGCACGCCAACCCCACTGCATCCTCAAAGTCTTTGCTGAAAGGCGCTTTGCTCGGCAGTTGCGGTACCTTCTCGATGCGCACCCCACACTGCGGACAGCACACCCGGTACAGCTCGATGATCACCGTGGTCTGATACTTTCTCCACGGTAAGTCGCGCACCTCCCGTTGGTAAGAGTCATGCGCGTCGCTAAACTTCCTTCCGCATCCCGAACAGATCAGTTTGCGGTTCCCCCGCTTCCGCCGCACCCATAAACGCAGGGTCTTGGCTGTTTCATCGATTTCATGTCGAAACACTCGGTAACCCGGCCAATCCAGGATTCTCGTGAACTCGTTGTCGCGCATCCCGCCGAGTCTAGCCGAACTGCCCCCAACGGAAAACCGCTCTCCTATTGGCCCTCTACGAATTCCTGCTCAGAGCCCTTTATTCCAAGAGCCTGGACTGGTACCTACCCGCTTTAATCCAGGAAGGCGCCGCAGTGCAAGTGTTGAGGAGAGGGGAGTACGGAGAGGTTGTACCTGGTCAAAATGAAGGAGGACGCTACTCGATGAGAGTCCTCAGAACGAGGTCGTCAAGGTAAAAAAACGGGTACCCATCAAGCAGGAAAGCACG
>DATLVJ010000073.1:0-5172 GCA_035577585.1 Candidatus Limnocylindrales bacterium | reverse complement strand
CGAGCTGTATTCCGGCAGGATCGATGGCGGCCCATTGAACACCGCGCGTGTCATCTGGGTCGTGGTCTGCCAGCTTAACAAGATCCTGGAACCATACCAGCTCCGGGTTCAATCCGAACATGGTTCGCCTGGCTCACTCTACAAACTCATAGCTTTAAATGAATCGAAGGCACCAGCCTTGGGTCCGCGGAGGGACGGTCTCTCTCATCACTCGCGCAGGAGGGTCCACACCGCATTCCTCTCTACTTGACCGCAGCTTCACGCAGGAGCGCCCCATGGCTCGGTACTTCGCAAATACGTGGGCCATGGGGTTTAAACGGAGGAAAAAATGACACTGGTTTGGATAGGAGTTGCAAGCTTTTGCTGGGGGGCGGTTGTGGGGCTTATGGAATGGCGCTGGTGGCTATCTTTCGCGGTTCCGCTGGGCGTCTTGTTACTTACGGTGGTTTGAATGCGAAATCGTCGAGGGAAAGGGACAAAATTGACTGCCGCGAAGGTTCTGGCTATCCGCGCGGACCTTCGGTCGCAGCATAGGATAGCTCGCGCCTACGGCATTTCCCAGTGCATGGTGAGCGTTATAAAAAGTCGGAAAAGGTGGAGTCATATATAATGCGGGTTGTTATTTTTGACGCAGAAACTTACTTCGATCCCAAGGATTTTACCTTGTCGAAAATGTCGACCGAGGAATATATACGCGATCCTCGCTTTGAAGCGCACGGCGCTGCAATCAAGTGGCAGCACAACATCCCAGCGAAATGGTACGCTGGAAAGGATCTTGAGTTTGTTCTGAAACAGGAAGACTGGTCAGACGTTTTGCTGGTTGCACATCATTGCGCGTTTGATGGCTTAATACTTTCTCATCATTACAACGTTCATCCCAAGATGTTGGGATGCACCATGTCGATGTTCCGACTGCTGTTCGGCAACCACATGAGCGCCAGTCTTGATTCCGTTCGAAAGTATTTTGGAATTCCGGCCAAGATCACTCCATACAATCTTTTTTCCGGTAAACGCTGGCACGAGATCCCACCCGATCATCAACAGTTGGTGGGGGAAGGAGCTTGCGACGAAGTTGAATCGATTTGGAACTTGTTCGGCAGGCTAGCCAAGGACTTTCCTCCGGAAGAATTCGAAGTGATGAGCACGGTTCTGAAAATGTTCACGGAACCTGTTCTGCGCGCCGACACCGCGCTTCTCGGCCAGATATGGGAAATGGAAGAGAACAACAAGAACAAGCGCGCCGCCATGCTGGGCGTGACAGAAGCCGACCTGCAATCCGCCGATCGCTTCAAGCAACTGTTAGAAGATGCCGGCGTGGAAGTGGAATACAAGCAAGGCAAAAACGGACCGATCCCCGCATTCGCCAAGACCGACGATTTCATGCGCGAATTGCTGGAGGATCCTGACGATTACATTCGCGGCTTGGCGGAATGCCGGCTCAAGATGAAATCGACGCTCCTGCAGACGCGAGCGGAAAGGCTGGGCTGGACTTCAAGTCGCGGGGCGCTTCCCGTCTATCTGAACTATTCCGGCGCCGGGACGTTGCGTGTCAGCGGCGGGGATAAGGTGAACTGGCTTAATTTTACCAGGCAGACCAGCATCAAGGACCCGAGTCAGCTCAGCGTGCGTAAGACGATCCTTGCTCCCGAGGAATATGTCCTGATGCCTCTCGATTCGTCGCAGATCGAATGCGTCGCTGAAGGACAAAAAGTATTGACAGAACACGGCTCAAAGGCTATCGAGGATGTTACAATCAACGATAGGGTTTGGGATGGCCAAGCGTTTGTTGAGCACGAGGGAGTTATATTCAAAGGAATACGAGAAGTTATCAGCTACCAAGGGCTTACCGCTACACCAACACACGTTATCTATCCAAGAGGCAATCGCTATCCGCAAGGTATCGAAATGCGAGTTGCCGCCGCACTTGGCGTGGATATTCAAACGTCTTACCGAGAGGTTACAGTACGCAAAACGTCGTTGCGAAGCTCCGACCTGTGCCGGGTACAAAACTTATGGAGCACGAGGAATCCAGTTTCGATTCAAAAGCGTGCGAGATTCAGTTTTGTGGGTACTGGAGAATTTACCACATCCGACATACCATGGAGTCGAGATCGATCGGATCAACAACAATGGCCACTATCAGCCGGGCAATTTGAAGCTTTCAACTCGACGGCAAAACGCAAACAATCGTTACACCACCTTTTGGGTGCCTTTAGCCAACGGTTCGAAACTTGCTATGCAAGATTTTATGCGTGCATATCCAGCCTGCGGCTATGGACGAGATCAAATAAAGCATTTAGTCGAAAAAGGATTAACTGGCGAGCAAATAATTCATCGATATCAAACTTCCTACCACCAGCCGACGTGGCGCAAACCAAGACGTCTTGGATTCAAACGCCGTCCTGGCTTGAAACGAAAAAAGCGAAAGTTTACGACATCGTGAATGCGGGACCTCGATATCGTTTTATGGCAGAAGGCGTTATCGTTTCAAACTGCCGCGTCTTGCACTATCTTGCCGGCGGTCCAGAAGAACCAGTCATCCAGACGTTCCGGACCGGTGCCGATCCCTACGTCGGATTGGCGAGTAAGTTCTACAAGGAGGAAATCTACAAGCCGAAGAAAGGCGATCCGCGTTTTGACGAGATGGAAGCGAAGCGTGGAATGGGAAAGCAGGGTCGACTCATGTGTGGTTATGGGGCGTCTGGGAAGGCTTTTAAACGAACAGCCAAGAATGGACTATACGGCCCTTCCGTGGAAATATCAATCGAGGACGCTAACACCTTCGTAAAACTCTACCGTTCCGATAATCCACCTATCACTGCAAAAGGCACCGGATACTGGGCGCAATGCGACCGCATGATCGCTCGCCTGGCTGGCGGGCCTCCAATCGATTGGGGTCCGTTGCATGTGCGCGACCATCGTATTTACCTGCCTAATGGTTGCCCACTCGTGTACGACACGATGGAATTCCACCGACCGAATGCGGATGAGGAAATCCGCGACTTCGAGGAAGAAGGATACTGGCGCGTCAAGACCAAGCAGGGATGGAAAAAGATGTGGGGAAGCAAGCTCACGCAGAATATCTGCGAAGCCGTCAGTCGTGTCATCATCTCGCAAGCAATGATCCGAATCACACGCATGGGATACCGCGTCCTGAACTGGCCCTATGACGAACTTCTAATTTTGATTCCCAAGGATGGGAAGGAACAATGGCACCTGGACCGCTGCAAGGTGGAGATGGTGCGGGAAGTGCCCTGGCTTCCGGGGCTTCCTTTGGATGTGGAAGGAACTTTTGGCGAGAGGTATTCCAAATGAAACACAGATGGGCGCGTCCCAGGTTCAGGGGTTCCAACATCAAACGCGAAAATTGGCATGAAACGGAACGAATTACCTACGAAGCTTTGAAGCGCAAATTTGAACCGCAGGAGAGAAAATGACAAACGAAGGATTCCAACCAAGCGAGCCCCCGACCGAGAAGCGCCGCCCGGGACGTCCGAAGCTCGTGAAATCAAAGCCAATCTCGCGCCCCGCCAGGGAACCGAGATCAGTGGCGGATGTCGTCATGGACGACACCCTGGCACGCTACCTTGAGATCGCACGCATCCTGGAAAGTCTGTCGGAAGGCGGGCGTATCTCGGTCGTGCACGCGCTTGTCGAGCGGTTTGGTGCGAGATGACCGTGAACAAAATCGATGTTTTGGATCACGGTTTTGTTCGCCTTGTGGATCACATGGGCAGCGACCTGTCGATTGTGCGAGCAGCCCGTGTTTCCTACGATGCGGCGTGGAGAGCTGGGGAAAACGAAGGATCAGATGCTAAACTTATCCGGTATCTTTGGAAAAACCGGCATACCACGCCGTTCGAAGCGGTGGAATTTCAGTTCGAGGTGATGGCGCCCATATTCGTGTTCCGTCAATGGCATCGGCACCGGACGGCATCAATCAACGAATTGTCAGCGCGGTATCGAGAACTGCCGGAAACTTATTACCTGCCGACGCCTGAGAATGTCGGCACACAATCGGCCAGCAGCAAACAAGCTCGTGTAGCTGAAGCTGGGAATGCCGATGTACGCGCTGTTGAAATTATCGCCGTGGATGAATTGTGCAAGAAAGCCTTCGCATATTATCGGCACTTGCTGTATTCCGGCTGGCCGCGAGAACTAGCCCGTATGGTTCTACCCCTTAACACCTACAGCCACATGTTCTGGAAGACAGATCTTCGCAACTTGTTTCACTTCCTGACGCTGCGAGGAGATGCCCACGCGCAATATGAAATCCGCGTTTATGCGGACGCGATGCGAGAACTGATTCGCCCGATTGTTCCAATAGCTATGAGTGCCTGGGAGGAAAAATGAACGATTCAACTGATTTGCTATTGTCGGAACGCGGCAACACCCACGGCGATTTTACCGATAATTCGCAAGTGGCGCAGGCCATAAAACGCGTCATACAGAATGGGCTGAAGGGAACTTCCCTGAAAGATTATCAGCAGGAAGCGCTCGATATGATCGCCCACAAGATCGGACGCATCGTCGCCGGCAACGCCGATTTTAAGGATCATTGGGACGACATTGCCGGCTATGCGCGCCTTGCATCTGATCGGCTTTCACTTCCTGATAAAAAACTCCCATCGGTTTTCGGATCGAAAAAGAATTCCAAATGAACGAAGCAATTCCCAACTTCCTCGATCGCCGCCAGCTCGTGTATTCATTCACGATGCTGAACGCGTATCGGGCTGTGTGCCCCTACCAGATGGCTCAAGTCTACATTGAACGTAAAATTCCCTACGTCGAGACGTCGGAGCGCAAGAAAGGGAACGACCTGCACGATGCGATGGAGCACCGCATCACAGGAGGCAAACCGCTCCCGGACGAGATGCAGCAGTATGAGCAATTTGCAGTTCCGTTCGACGGGAGAGGGGCGCTCGCTGAGCCAAAGCTGGCAGTAACTAAATTCCGCAAACCATGCGGGTACTTCGACGATAAAGTCCAGGATCCGGAGAAGAGAGTTTTTCTGCGCGGGCGCGCAGACGTTGCGGTGGTCCAAGGAGATACGGCATACCTCGCGGATCACAAGACGGGTTCGGATAAGTTCGAAGATCGGTTCGAGCTGGCGGTGCAAGCCGTCTTGCTGCAAGCCAAGTATCCAGATTTGCGCAAGATATTTGGACAGTA
>DATLVJ010000072.1:0-4561 GCA_035577585.1 Candidatus Limnocylindrales bacterium | reverse complement strand
ACCAAGCAGGATCAGCATCAGCCCGACCGAGAATTCCATTGTCAAACCGGCGCGCGCTGGAATCGCCACGTTAAAAAGTATGATCGCCGCGCCGACGAGCAGGATCGTCAATGTATGGCCGAATCCCCAGAGCGCCCCAATCCATCCCGCTCGGCCCAGCGAAGGCTCGCGGCTGACAATTGTTGAAACCGCAATTACGTGATCCGGGTCCGTGGCATGCCGCATCCCCAGAAAAAATCCAATCGCCAGTATGGTCAATCCGCTGATCATAAATAAAATGAGGCCAGTTCCATGCAGGCCGCCAGACTAAAAGGATACTGGAGGACGTGAATCCGCGCGAGTGATTCCTATCACGGGCCACGCATCGACGAATGTAGCTCAGGCCTTCCAGCTTGCCTGTGACAGGCAGGGCCTGAGGGTTTACGTTGCTACCGCACTGTTTTTCCGGGGTCGTGAAAACCCTCACCCCTCAAAGGGGTGAGTTACAGGGATGGTCGAGACCCTTAAGCCTTCTTTAGCACGCGCATAAACTCCGCCGCCGTATGCGGCAACCGCGCCCCGCGCCGCGAAATGATGTAGAGATGCCGCGGAATGCTCAGTTGCTTCACGCGCACCTCCTTCATCCAGCCATGCTCTATCTCCCAGGCCACGCACATTCGCGGCACAATCGCCACGCCCATGCCCATCTGCACAAATCGCTTGATGCTTTCGATCGTGGGCATTTCCATCGGCATGTCCAGCGCGGTCCGGTGCCGGGCGAACAGTTCGATCACCTTACGCCGGAAAGGCGACTCGACAATGTGCGCAATGAAGGCTTCCTTCCCAAGCTCTTCAATTTCCACTTCTTTGCGTTTCGCCAGCGGATGTTTTGGCGGCACAACCAGCGTCAGCTCGTCTTTCAGAATCTCCGTGGCCTGCAACTGGGCGTCGCGGGGTATGAAGGAAACCGCGCCCAGGTCCAGCCGGTAATTCACCACCTCGTGAGGAATGTCCCGCGAAAACATGCGGTGCACGCGAACCTGCACGCCGGGATGCGCCTGGCGAAAAGCGGCCAGAGCCGGCAGCAACGCGTGAATCGAGCTTTCATTCACTCCAAGCGAAAGCTCGCCGCGCTTCAGCCCCTCCAGTTCCAGCAACCCCTTTTTCACTTCGTCGCGCAGGTTCAGGAGGCGTTCGGCATACTCGCGGAGGAGCGTCCCCGCATCCGTCAGCCGCACCGGCCGCGCGCCACGCACAAACAGCGGTTGCTCCAGCGAATCTTCCAGTTTTCGGATGGTCAGGCTGACCGCCGGCTGCGTGCGGTAGAGGCGTTCCGCCGCCCGAGAGAAGCTGCCTTCCTTCGCAACCATCAAAAAGACCTGTAATTCACCTAGATCCATGAAAAAACCTCATATCGGAGGGCGGGTGAGCCAAACCCTCAAAAGTGCTGGATTTCAGTGTTCCGGCGAACCCGTGGCACGTTCGAGGGGCGGCAACCCTAAATGCTAGTATAAGCTAGAATTATCAATTACAGAATGAAGATAAATTGGACTAGAACTACCCACCGTGCGTTACTGGGTAGTGCAGGACTGGGAGTAGCCATGAGCCACGTACGAATTTTCGATACTACCCTCCGGGACGGTGAACAATCGCCCGGTTTTTCCATGAACACCGAGGAAAAGATCCGGATGGCTCGCCAGCTGGCGGCCCTTGGCGTGGACATTATTGAAGCCGGTTTTCCGATCGCCTCCCGCGGCGACCTCGAAGCTGTGCAAGCCGTTGCGAAAGAAGTCCGCGACGTTCCCATCGCCGCGCTTGCCCGCGCCCGTAAAGACGACATCCTTGCCGCAGTCGAAGCCTTGAAACCCGCGAAATCACCGCGCATGCACGTCTTTCTCGCCACCTCTGACCTGCACTTGCAGGCCAAGCTGCACCTGACGCGCGAGCAGGCGCTTGAAGCCATCGGATCTATGATCAAGCTGGCGCGCAATTATGTTGAAGAGATCGAATTTTCAGCCGAAGACGCCGGCCGAACCGAGATTGAGTTTCTCTGTAAGGCTTGCCAGATTGCCGTTGAAAACGGCGCCACCGTGCTGAATTTGCCGGACACTGTCGGATACGCCGTGCCGGAAGAGTACGGCGCGATGTTCCTGAAAGTCCGCGAATACCTCGGCGATCCCGGGCACATCACGCTGAGCGCGCATTGCCATGACGACCTCGGCCTTGCGGTCGCCAATTCGCTGGCCGCGGTTCGCGCGGGCGTCCGGCAGATCGAATGCACGGTCAACGGCATCGGTGAACGCGCCGGAAATGCCGCGCTGGAGGAGATCGCTGTCGCACTCGCCGTGCGCAAGGATAGTTTTGGCGTCGCCACGAAGCTCAATCTGAAAGAACTCTATAAGTCCAGCCGTCTGCTGAGCGAAATCACCGGCGCGGTCATCGCTCCGAATAAAGCCGTGGTTGGCGCCAACGCCTTTGCCCACGAAGCCGGCATCCACCAGGACGGCATCATCAAGAATCCGCTGACCTACGAGATTATTTCTCCGGAAGCGGTTGGCGTCCCTTCGCGCTCGCTTGTACTCGGCAAGCACTCCGGCCGGAACGCGCTGCGCCAATCGCTGAAGGAACTTGGCTACGAAGCTTCCGATGCGGAACTCGCGGAGTGCTATCGGCGCGTCACTTCGCTTGCCGATGAGTCGAAGAATGTGCGGGCGCGCGACCTGATGGCCATCGCCCACGAGGTGATTCGCCGCAAGGCACTGGCCGTGGCGAACGAAACCTCTTCGGCGGCGTAAGCTCTGTAGCTCGCATCCGCAGGGGCGAGAGTTTCCACAGCGTGGGCGAGATTGTGCAGCAGTAAGGGAAAGCCTCAGGCCTGAAGGCCTGAGCTACAAGTTGAAGGGTTAACCTCGGGGTGCCCAGGCCATGAAGTTGAAAAAAACGATTGTCCTTCTTCCCGGTGACGGCATCGGTCCAGAAGTCGCGCGTTCCGCCGCCAACGTCCTCCAGGAATGTGCGCGCGAGTTTCATCATCAGTTCACGTTCATCGAGATGCCCGTCGGCGGCGCCGCAATCGACAAGACCGGCACGCCGCTGCCCAACGAAACTCTGGATGCCTGCCGGAAAGCCGACGCCGTTTTCCTGGGCGCGGTCGGCGGGCCCAAGTGGGATTCGCTTGCCGTCGGCAAGCGCCCGGAGAACGGTTTGCTCGATTTGCGTAAAGGACTCGGCCTCTACGTCAATCTGCGCCCCGTGAAACTGCTTGAACCTCTGCGCGGCATCTCGCCGCTCAAGGCTGAGCGTCTCGGCGATTTAGATCTCGAAATCGTTCGTGAACTTGCAGGCGGCATGTATTTCGGCGAGCGCGGCACCATTAAGGAGCATGGCGTAGAGCGCGCCTTCGATACCGAATCCTATTCGACTCCAGAAATCGAGAGGATCGCCGCGTTCGCGTTTACCCGCGCCGAAGCACGTTCGCGCCGGCTCTGCTCCGTGGACAAGGCCAACGTTCTTTCCAGCTCGCAGCTCTGGCGCCGCACCGTATCCGCAATGGGCACTGTCTATCCCAACGTGAAGCTCGAGCACATGTACGTGGACAACGCCGCGATGCAGCTCACCCTGAAACCCACGCAGTTCGACGTGATGCTCAGCACCAACATGTTCGGAGACATTTTAAGCGATGCCGCGGCCGCGCTTGTCGGCTCCATCGGCTTGATTCCCTCCGCCAGCTTCGGCACCAGCGCGCCGATGTTCGAACCCATCCACGGTTCCGCGCCATCGCTCGCCGGAAAAGACGTGGCCAATCCCATCGGGTCGATCCTCAGCGCCACGATGATGCTGCGCGACACGTTCGGGTTGAGCCTAGAGGCCGATTGGGCCGAGCAATCCCTCGTCCGCGTCCTGAACACTGGCGTCCGTACCGCCGACATCGCCGAACCCGGCAAGAAAACCGTTGCCTGCTCCGTGTTCAACGACATGCTCCACGACGAAATGCAGCGCACCTTCGAGCACGCCGAAAAATACGGCTGGGGCGTCTGATTCTCATAATGTAGGTGTTTGGTTTTAGCCCGGCCCGCGTAAGCCTTTTCTCGCCTAGCGGGCCAGTTTCCGATTGCGGCTGCTGGCACTTCCACCATAACGATGGTGTCCAATGGTGAGGTGATGTTCTGTTGCCATACCGAGGGTTGCCAATGTTGCGTCGAAAAATCATCACATTCGTCAGCATTGCGGGAGCCTATTGCATTGCTCCTTCCCTGCGTGCACAAGCAAAGCAGACTTCGGTGCCGAACCCCATCGATACGACAGTGTGCGAGGTGGTGGGCGATAGTCGGAGATTTGACGGCAAGAAGGTTCGGTTCTTTGCGAGGTTTCAAAGCGATGGCATTGAACGCAGTGTGCTAACTGATTCAAAGTGTGCCCGTGGCATTATTCCATTTGTGCCTGATGAAGTCGAAAATCATCGAGACATCCAAGCGTTCGACCGCGCCCTTGAGCAAGGAATACGTGGAACAATGGACGAGTATGTCGTCGCAACGTTCACGGGTCGATTTGTCTGCCAGGCCAAACAATCTTCAAATCCACG